>NZ_VULP01000013.1:0-74799 GCF_009697165.1 Anaerobutyricum soehngenii
GCTTATTAAAGTGCGCCTAAAATGTCCGGTTATCCACTTTTTATTCCAGGATTCGTGCTAAGCACGAATCCTTCCCTGTTTAAGTTCAAGATTGCGAACGAGCATCGCGAGTTTCGCAATTACCTATTGAATTATATCCTTGTTTCTTCCTCAACAGCCTTTAATGCTACTCCAATTACCTTATCCATATCATAATAACGATACTCTCCAAGACGCCCACCGAAAATTACATTTTCTTCTTTAGTAGTTAATTCGCGATATTTTTCTGCTATTTTTTCATTTTTTTCATCATTTACTGGATAATATGGTTCTTCTCCCAGTTTCCACTCACTTGGATACTCTCTGGAGATTACGGTTACCGGCTGAGTACCATATTCAAAATGTTTATGTTCAATAATACGGGTATATGGAACTTCACGCTCTGTATAATTTACTACTGCATTCCCCTGATAGTTCTCCATATCCAGCTTCTCTGTTTCAAATCGAACACTTCTATATTCTAATACGCCATATTTGTAATCAAAATATTGGTCAAGCATTCCCGTGTATACTGTTTTAGCAGCAATATCTGGATTCTCTTTTCTAAACTCATAATAATCTGTATTCAGCAGAATATCAGAACCTTCTAACATTTTCTCTACAATAGCCGTATATCCACCCATAGGAATTCCTTGAAAACGATCATTAAAATAATTATTATCATAAATAAACCGAAGAGGAAGACGCTTAATAATAAATGCAGGAAGTTCCTTACAGTCTCTTCCCCACTGTTTCTCGGTATACCCCTTTATCAGCTTTTCATATACAGAACGTCCAACCAGAGAAAGAGCCTGTTCTTCTAAGTTCATAGGCTCTGTAATACCTAACTCCTCAATCTCTGCCTGAATCTTTGCTTTTGCTTCAGCCGGAGTTGCGATATTAAACATCTTACTGAATGTATTCATATTAAATGGCAGGTTATATAATTCATCTTTATATCTTGCTACAGGAGAATTAATATAATTATTAAACTCTGCAAACTGATTTACATAATCCCATACTTCTTTATTCGACGTATGAAAAATATGTGCACCATATTTATGCACATTAATCCCATCTATGTTCTCACAGTAAATATTACCTGCTATATGATCTCTTTTGTCAATTACAAGACATTTTTTCCCTGTTTTTGTCATTTCGCATGCAAAAACAGCTCCAAAAAGACCTGCTCCAACAATTAAATAGTCGTATTTTTTCAATCACAAACCTCCTTCGCATTTCCTTCTCTATCCTTTTATTAAATTTTCCCATTTTTAAATTCTAACTCTATAGCTTTCTTCTGTCAATTCTTATATATCTTGATTTATAATTTTAGATTTGTTCTGCGTTTTTCATATACTTTTTACTTATATTACTTTACTGTTCCTTTTCTTGTCACAACAATTAAACTATGCTATATTCAAGTCAGACTCTACAACAATTTATTTAAAAGGAAGTATACTATGAAAAAAGATTTAAAAATATCTGTAATCATACCTGCATATAACGCGGAAAAGTATCTTGCAGAAGCATTAGACAGCGTAGTTTCACAAACCATGCCCGACTCTGATTATGAGATTATTATCGTTAATGATGGTTCTTCCGATCACACAGCAGACATTTTACAGAAATATAAAAAATCACATTCAAATATAACTGTTATCAACCAAGAGAATGGTGGACCTGCTTCTGCCCGTAATGCCGGACTTACTGTTGCAAAAGGCGAATATATTTATTTTTTTGACGCAGATGATCTTCTTATCAATAATGCTCTTGAGGCTATGTTTACCAAAGCAGTGACTAAAAGCGCAGACTTAGTTATCGGAACCTATGATGTGTTGAACACTTACAAGCTTTCTGCCGTTCACACACTTGATAATCTAGTTACTCTTGATGATATTGATAAATATAATACCGACATTCTATGGACCTTTTCTTTATCAAACAAGTTATTCAAACGGGAATTAATTGAGAAATATACGTTACGTTTTCCAGATATTTCTTATTCAGAGGATGGAGCTTTTCTTGTTCAGTTTTTATATCGCTCTTCTAAAATTACCGGTCTTAATCAGGTAATCTTCCATTACAGAAGATATAATGAAGAAGACGCACAGTCCATTACAGCTTCCGTTTCTGAATCAAAAATCAAGGACTATCTTACTGCACATGAAATGATTCTTGATTGTGCAAAGGAAAGTTTTTTGCGAGACTTCCCTGCGTATACAACAATCGAGGATGCTATGGCAGATAATGAGGAAATCAGCGATTATTTAAACACAATCATTCATAAAGAACTGCTTATTTTATTAAATCGTTTTTATGCCAAGTTCTGGACTTTAGATTCTTCTACTGCCCAGTTTCTTCTTGCCCAGATTAACGATAAATTAAACTTATTAAATATGAAGAGTTTCTGTGAACTAAGATCCGCTCTTCCAGAATTGCCATTAACTGCTTTAAGTGCTGATTCTGAAGAAGTATTAAAACACGCCAGTCTGACAGCCGTTCTCTATGGCGATGACAGCACAAAGGAGGACTTCCTATCCTGCCTGAAATCTTTAACAGAACAGAATATGGTATTTATCAAGATTGTTGTTCCTTCTTCTATGAAAGCTGTTATTCAGACTAAGAAATTATTACAGAAAAATATTATTTTCACAGATTGTAATTCCAAAAAGAACCTTTTTAATAAAGCGTTAGATGAAGCAACAACTTCTCACATTGTTTTTTGTGATGAGAAAATCGTATATTCTACAGGTGCGTTCCGCCGTGTGAACAAATTATTCAGCAGATTATATATGGACTTTGTTACAGAAGCTATCTATCACAAAAATTATGGCAGTTTGCAACCATTAATCTACAGTCATATTACCGCAGACTTCTTGGCTTCTAATCAATATGATACATTATGTCTTGGAATGGAAGCAACTTTAGCTAATAAGTTCTTCTCTGTTTCATTTTTAAGAAATCAGAATATCAATTTCAACCTTGATATTATAGACTTTCTGGACAAATGTTACCATACTGGATATTACCTTTATAATTTTGATGAACTTGTCATTTACAATGGCACAGAGGAATCTTTCCTAAAATATACAGAAACAGAAAAATCTCTTTCTCTGTTAAAAGAATATTTTAAAGCAAAATCTGTGACTTTAAATAGCCCAAAATTACTTTATAATCCTTTAGAGTCCGGAGAAAAGTTTCGTCCAATTCCAGAAACGGAAGCGGAACAGCCATGGACAAAAGAAGTGGAAAAGCTAAAAAAGAAAAAACTACAAAATAAAGTCGCCTTTGTTTCTGTTCGCTCCGATGGCGAACTTGAGGGAAATGCACTTGCTCTTTACCCTTATATCAAAGGTGAAAAAGAAATCTGTGCACACAAGTTACCACACGATAATGATGCTGCTCTTGCAATGTCCGAAGCAATTCTTACAAGCAAAGTAATTGTAACTGATGATTATGTCAAGTATCTAAGATACTTTCCTCTTCGTCCAGAACAACGTGTCATTCAGCTCTGGCATGCCTGCGGTGCATTTAAGAAGTTTGGTCAGCGTGGAACTAATATCCCTGTTCCTACAGATATTGCTACCCATGCACAGTATAATCTTGTATCTGTCAGTGGTGAACAAGTACGTTCCATTTATGCGGATGCCTTTGATGTTAATTATCAGAAAGTACAGGCTCTAGGTGTACCAAGAACAGATGATTATTTTAATAAGAAGTTGATTTCCAAAAAAAAGCGACAGATTTATTTAAAGCATCCAAAGTTGCTTTTTAAATCTGTACTCGTCTATGCCCCTACATTCAGGGACACCGACGGTAATCGAAATGAATTTCAGCCGGAAATTGATTTTGACTTACTTTCAAAATCTCTGCTTCCAAATCAAGTTTTATTAATTTGCCCTCACCCGGTAATGGATGCTCCTATTTTGCCACACAAATATCATAATATATTGGAAGTAAGAGATTTTTCTACAAACGATTATATGTTGATTTCTGATATGCTGATTACAGACTATTCTTCTGTCATTTTTGAGTATGCTTTACTAGGCAAACCAATTGCATTCTTCTGCTATGACCTTTTAAGATACGACAGAGATTTTTATCTAAAGTATCCAGATGATCTGCCAGGAGATGTATTCAAAACACAGGAAGAGCTTACAGAATATCTCAGAAATCCTGAAAAGCAAGTTCTGACAGACAAATATACTGCTTTTGTGAAAAAATATATGTCTGCCTGTGATGGGCATAGCTGTGAACGAATTGCAGCGTTAATTAATTCTTATATGGAGGAGAACTAGTATGAGTAAAGCTACCATTTCATTTCTCAGTACACGTGGCAGAGCAATGAATATCGATTTAAAATTAATACAGGACTATCTGGCATTGAACCTTTCTGACGTAACTTTTGAATACTATCTGAAAAACACCGCTACGAAAGTTCCTGCCGCCAACAAACAGTTAGAAAAGGCCCGTCTCTCCTTCTGTGAAAACACCAGAAATATTATCTGTATGGATCCTTCTATTCCAGTGAAACTTTCTCCTGCTTTACCGGAAGAACGGCGACTTTTAACTTTAGTCCCTTATGATTATCTTTTTAATGAATATTTAAAATTTATAGAAAATCCTGAACTGGAACACAAAAAAACTTTCATCCGATGTACTCATGTACTGGCTGGATCTCCGTTCTTTGCTAATTTACTGAAAGAATTTTATGAATTTGAAAATGCTACTTTTTTAGACGATATGTGTCTCCCTCTTGCCTGGGATATCACATCTAAAGAATCAAAAGAAAATGTACGAAACAACTTAGAATACCTTTATCCTGAAGCAAAAGGGAAAAAGATACTGACTATCCTTACAGTAAATCAAACCGCTCCAGAGGAAATGACAGAACTCTTTTCCGATTTAGACTTAAAGAAATTTCTGAATGAAATCGGAGATAACTGGTTTTTACTTACCAACAATATCAATCTTCTTGAAATGTCTGGCAAACTTCCTTTTTCGTATGCAAAATGTTTTGGATATATGAAGGGGGTATTCGGTTTTGATAATCTGCTTTATTTCTCAGACATGTTGGTCACAAACAGCAGTAAACATGCTTGTACCTTTGCCTCTGAAAACAAACCAGTGTATTATCTAAATTACGGGAAAAAGCATTTTGGAAGATATATGAAACAATATTATCCAGATCTATATCTAGAAACAGCAGGAGAATTACTGACACTTGACTATGACCAGACGGAACTATCCGAAGAAGAAAGTCGCTTTTGTCAGGAGTTTGCTTGTAATACGGTGCAGAATCCTTTTACTGCTATACTGAAAGATTTATTTTTATTAACAAACAAAAATTAGCATTATCAAAATTATACTAAAAATCATTAGAATCATTATTGATTTTTATTTTTAAGGATGTTACACTTAAGAGAATGTTTTCCATTTTTAGTATTGATATTACAATACTATTTATGGATATTTAAAACAATTTATAAAGGAGGAATATATAATGGATAAAATAGCTGTTTTAATCCCATGCTACAATGAAAGCAAAACTATAAAAAAGGTTATAACAGATTTTAAAAGAGTTTTACCCAATGCAGTTATCTATGTATATGATAACAATTCCAGTGACAATACCGCAGAAATTGCTGCAAATGCTGGAGCTATCGTCAGACATGAATATCAACAGGGAAAGGGAAATGTAATCAGGCGTATGTTTAGGGAAATCGATGCCGAATGTTATATAATGACTGATGGTGATGATACTTATCCAGCCGAATTCGCACCACAGATGGTTAAAAATGTATTAGAAAAAAATGCAGATATGGTTGTTGGTGACAGACTTTCTTCTACCTATTTTACTGAAAATAAAAGACCTTTTCATAATTTAGGAAATTCTCTCGTACGTAAAGCAATCAATATAATCTTTAAGACAAGCATCAAAGATATTATGACCGGCTACCGTGCATTTAGTTATCAATTTGTAAAAAGTTTCCCTGTTTTATCCAAAGGGTTTGAAATAGAAACAGAAATGAGTATACATGCCGTAGATAAAAATATGTTCGTAAGTAACGTTGTTATCGAATACAGAGACAGACCTGAAGGTAGTGAATCTAAGTTAAATACATATTCTGATGGTGCCAAAGTTTTAATGACAATCGTTAAATTATTTAAGAGTTATCGACCAATGATATTTTTTGGTATCATTGCCTTCATTCTAGCCGCACTCTCTGTAGCCTTTTTTATTCCCGTAGTTTTAGAATTTACCCAAACTGGTTTAGTAAGTCGATTTCCAACATTAATTATGTGTGGATTTGTAATAATTGCAGCTTTACTTTCCTTTTTCTCTGGAACTATTTTACAAATAATCAGACAAAAAGATCGACAAGATTTCGAAATGGTTCTTCATGAAATAGAGGATAGAAAAACTAGAAAGAAAGAATATGATAAGGAGGTAAGGTAAAAACATGGGCAAAACCAATCGCATACAAGATCATCTTAAATATATCATATGCGCTTTTTTTTCCAGTTTAAGTCTTTGTATGTCGAATACTATGTATGAATTATCTCCAGAACAAATAAAACAATTAGGAAGTAACATTGAAATCTCTTGTTGGAAATTAATGAATTCCATTCATTCCCCTTCCTACTTAATATGTATCGTAGCCATTTTATTATATTTTGCTTATTGTTATCTTGGCTCTAAACTAGATAAAAAATATTTATTTTGGGGAATACCTTTATCGGTTCTGTCTTCTTTAATTGTTCTCTTATGTGAAAGTTATTACATAACTAATACTTGGAATAACGTATTTGGTAATATAACCGCATTAAGTCTTTCTATTATTAAGGGGATTGGTATTACAATATTATTTTTATTTATTTTTGGTTACATTCAATCTTTACGCTTTCGTCAAATAGACCAAGTTCTGAAAAGTAAAGTTACAAAAAAATATTTTTTTAAAATAATGGGAATTTTATTATTTTGTTGGATACCCTATATGGTTATTTTATTTCCAGGTTGTATGAATCCAGATACCAGAGATCAAATTGCTCAAATCACGAGAAATGTTGATTTATGCTGGACTGCCCAAACTATTTTATTAAAATCTTCAAGTGTAATATTGAATAATCATCACCCAGTTTTTTATACATGGCTTATCTCTATCTTTATAACAATCGGAAAACATATTGGTTCATATGCATGGGGATTAGAACTTTATTGTATTACACAATGTATTGGTCTTTCTGCCACATTCTCTGGTTTCTTAATTTATATTAGAAAAAAAGGGGTTCCAGAACGGCTTTGTAAATGGATTACAATTTTCTTTGCTCTCAACCCAATTTTTCCAATCTATGGGATGACTGTAATGAAAGATGTTCCTTTTTCAATTTTAATACTAATAGCAATCATTATGATATATGAAGCTCTCAAACATCCAGAAAAATTAACTCCTGTATACATGACAATACTTATGCTTGTATTATTAGTTTGGATGCTCCTACGTAATAATGGCTTTTATATTTTAATCGTACTCATTCCTTTTATTATAGGTATTCTATGGAAAAGCAAAAAATATTTAGGGAAATTTCTAATTTCTTTTTTGATTCCAATGCTAATTTTTCAAATCGGAATACAAGGTTTCCTATTTCCCGCACTGAAAATATCAAGTGGAAGTGTTCGAGAAATGTTGTCTATCCCCTTTCAACAGACTGCAAGATACATTCAAGAATATGGTGATACACTCAGCACTGAGGAAAAAGATATTATTTTAAAAGTATTTAACACCCCAAATCATTCTGTCAATGACCTTGCACAACAATACGTTCCCGATCGTGCTGATATAATAAAGTCTTGGTATAATAAAAATACCTCTAAAAATGATTTGAAAAATTATTTAAAGGTTTGGGCAAATGGATTGATACATCACCCTAATGTATATATACAAGCTTTCCTTAATCTTAATTATAGTTGGTTCAGTTTTGACAGCAAACAAGATAATATATATTACAATGGAATAACCGATAAAAATATACAAAAGATGCTTCCAGATGTAGAAAACCCTAAATTTCTATCCCCTATAAGACAAATATTATCATACTTTATCGGAAGTTTATCAAGGATTCCTTTTACATCGTGGATAGTAGAATTCTCATTTTATACCTGGGTATATCTTCTTGCATTTATTCTTATGTTTGTAAGAAAAAAATACAAGGAATTACTGGCAACCGGTATGTTATATATAAACTATTTAATTTGTTTTATTGGCCCGGTTGCATATATGCGCTACGCCATTCCAATGATTGTATGCTTACCATTTCTTTTAATTCTAACATTTATGGACGAAATAAGAACCACTCCATCTATATACTAATTAACATAAAGAGGGAATATTGTAATTATACTGTTTATAGTATAATTACAATATTCCCTCTTTTACTTACTATATTCCCAAACAGATTTCAATGTTATATTCTGTGGAATATCATAAAATAATTTATAACGTTCTTCCCATATTTCCCCTTTATTTGGTGTAGGCGTCCATATATAAGATTCATATGGAAGATGTAATATTTCAATTTTCTTTTCGCCGGCTGCCACCTTCTCTTTTATATAGGAAAGTCTTTGATGATCTGCTCTATATACCGATGCAAAGATGCATAAATAAAATACCATACCTACCCCTGCCGCCGTTACCGCTACTCGCTTAATAATCTCCGCATCCACTATCATTGTAAAGTTATCTGCTACAACCCTACATAATTCTTCTGCAAACAAAATAAATAATACATAAGATGGGAAGAAACAGCGACTTCCAATTGGATTTACTGCAAATAATGGAGCTGCCACGCAAAGTACACTACATGCAGCAAACAAAACTCTCCAAAAATTCGTATAATGGACCGCTGCAATTAAAGCAAATACAATTAATGATATACCAGCTATCGCTGTTGCAGTTCCTTCTATACCAATTAATATATTCTGCTTTGTTACTGTCCCCAAACCAATATAGGAAAAGAAACTCCAGGCATCATAACAAGTCAGTATTCCCAAACAAACCGCTAATACCTTACCTGATATATTTTTACTCTCTGTATTTTCCCTTTTATAATTTATATAAATAATATAACATAAGCCTAAAATAAATAAATTTAACGCAATATTATTCATAAAATATTCTTTATAAATAACATCAAAATAATTCTTTAACGCCTGAACAATAATCCCACCCTTTGCTACACTTCGATATCCATCTGAATTTGTAGAGATTGAATGGTATACTGAATTTGAAAACATATACACTGTTCCACAAATAGTTCCTGCAAAGTAGCATACCTGCTGAATCAATACCTTACGATATCGAAACAGTACATATATTATGACGGCTATCCCCAATACCATGTTATACAGAGTAACGTTTTCCACAATCAATGTATTAATCATCCCCAAAGCAAACAGTGGAATACACGGCAATATTCTTTGGCGCAGTTTATTTCGATCTGGCTTCTCATCAAAAATCCAATAAATATAAGCAATATAAATCATTGTAAAAAAGATTGAAGTCACGTAATTAGAAAATCCTGCTGTCCACACTACTGCCTGTCTCAAAACTGCCTTCGGTAAACATATTAATAAAACAATACTTACATAAAAAGACCACTTTCCCTTTATCAGCCTTTCCAGTAAAAATATACTACCAGTTATAGCAGTACCCATTGCCAGTGATTTCAATAAATTAGAACGCGTCAATGCCAAAACAATCAAATTTCCAATGTATCTTCCACTGTAATTGTCAAACCATGTATGCAATCTGTCCACCCCAATCTGACTTCCCCATGCCCAGTCATCACCTGTATAGGGAAACATCCAGCTCAATGCAAACATCATCACAAAACATATTGCATATTTAACTATATCTTTAAAATTTATTCCTTTTATATTCATACTACTTCCAATCCTCTGCTAATACCCAGTTCTCGTAAGGTATCATATGTCCAAATGCATCTATTGCTCCTTTTGCTGTTGGCTGATATTCATTAATCAGTCTTTCTTTTATTTGAAGATTTCCCTCGCTAATCTTGTCACCCGGATTTTCTTCTCCCTTATTATAATAACGACCAAAATAGTACAGTTTTGATTTACCCACAAGAGTCTTTTTGAATGCTGCTGTAACCATGTTGCTTACCTGCTGGTGATGGAACTTTCCATATTCTCCATTTGGATTATGTGTAACAACTTCATCCCACTTCTTATAATTTAATAAAAATTCTATGTCCTCCTGCATCGCATTTTTACAGGTAGAGTACAAATCCATTTCATAGCCATATTTTCCATCCGTAACCCAATCTCTTCTTACATCTGGATAATCTAAAATAATATGTGGATCACCTGTCTGACTCATTACCCGCTCAAAATCAGAACTTCTTTTCTTATACCATCCATTCGACATACACACTACAAGATAATTTGAATCAATCAGATGAGAACCTCCCCATAAAGTTTCATCGTCCGGATGCGCAACAATCATAAGCTTTGTTACATTCGTAAGATTTAACTTGTCAAGACTTTGTTTCGTAAGATAACCTTTACTTTTTGTAATCTTCAATTGATATGTTGCTCTGTACTTTCCATCCACACTCGTTGCTCTTACTTCTACGTATTCTGTCGGACGAAGAGCTGTAAGCACCCCCCCGTTTGTATCAATTGATACTTTTGTTTTATCACTCGAAGAATAAATAATCTTTTTATTTGTTGCATTCCATGGTTCTATCTGTGCATTTAATTTAATCTTTTCTCCAACTTCCATGGAAGTTATTTTGGACTTCCACCAAATTCCTGTCACTGGAATGTGCTGTTCTTTAATCTTTAATTTAATTTTTGATGTCTTCCTTGTAAAAGGTTCTTTTGCCCTAATAGTAACAACTCCGGCTTTCTTAGCCTTTACAACACCTTTTTCAGACACTGTTGCAATATTTTTATTACTAGACATCCATTTTACATCCTTGTAAGTCGTATTGGTGGGAATTCTTTTTAATCGTAATTTTACAGATTCACCTTCTACCAACTTTTTCTTGGAAATTATTTTGATTTTTTCTAGTTTTTTGATTTTTTTACCTGAACAGTATAAGAAGTTTGAATATCACTTTTTCCTTTTATCGCTGTTATTCTGGCCGTCCCTGTTCTTCCTGCTGTAATCTTTCCTTTTTCAGATACCTTTACAACAGAGGGATTACTTGACTTCCAAACTATATTTTTAGGAATCTTTCCTTGATTTGTATTCACTTTCAATTTATACCATGTATTTGTATATAAAATTTTTTTCTTATTTACTATCTTTATCGTTTTTATTTTGGGTAAATCTCTTGTTTTTACTGTCTTGGCATTTACAGAGATTGTATTTCCCCAAAATAACATACACAATATGGCTGCCATCATCATAAACTTTATAGCTTTCTTTTCTCTAAGTAACATATTTTCCTCCTTTTTTAAATCACTTTACATATATTATCATTAAATATAGCGTTTATCAACGTAAAAAACAGCTTCGAAGTTTATGATATATAAGGCATATCTTTACTAAATTCTCCTATAATATTGTCATAATAAAACAAATAGTATATAATAAAAAAATATATTCATGTTGTACAGATATGTATTTTTTACAATTGTACAACCAATTATTATGAAAAAGGATGGATGGATATGAAAAAAATATCAGTTATTATTGCTACCTATAACGCAGAAGAATATCTATCTGAAACATTAGATAGTATTTTTTTACAAACAATGGATAATTCTGAATATGAAGTTATTGTAGTAAATGATGGCTCATCTGACAATACACTAGATATATTGAATTCTTATAAAACCAATTATTCTAATTTAATTATTATCAATAAAGAAAATGGCGGTCCTTCTTCCGCAAGAAATGCAGGACTAGATATTGCGCAGGGAGAATACGTCTTCTTTTTTGATGCGGACGATCTTCTAGAACCTGATGCTTTATCCACTATGTATGATACGATTTCTGAAAAACACTCTGATTTACTAATTGGAAAATATGATATTTTTAACCGACATACAACTATAGAAATCCATAATCTCGATAATTTAGTTGAATTAGAAGAAATTCACAAGTATAACACCGATATTTTATGGACATTTGCTTTATGGAACAAACTTTTTCGCCGCAGCATAATTCAAGAATACAATTTACAGTTTGCTCCAATTTCCTATTCGGAAGATGGTGCCTTCGTAATGAGTTATTTATATCGATGTAATAAAATTGTTGGTCTTGATCAAATATTAACTCATTACCGCCGATATGATGATATGAACTCTATTACGGCCTCTATCTCACCAAGTAAAATCAAAGATTACATTACTGCTCATCAGATGATTCTTCATTCTGCAGAAGAAAGCTTTTTAAGGGATTATCCTGAGTACAGTTCTATTGATGATGCACGAGAACAGAATCCAGATATTCATAACTACTTGAATACAATTATTCAAAAGCAGCTACAGATTATGCTGAACCAGTTTTATATTCAGTTCTGGTCCTTAGATTCAAACACAATTCAGTTACTTGTGGATGAAATAAATAACAAATTAAAGATTCTGGATATGAAAGTAATTTCTACCCTCAGTCTCTCTTTCCCAGAATTTTCTTTATATGATATTAAGTCATCTAAAGAGGACGTTCTTAAAAACGCATTTTTTACTGCAGTACTCTATGGTGATAAAACAAATAAAGACAACTTTATGAAGTCTTTAGATTCACTAATAAAACAGAATCTCATATTTATGAAAATAGTTGTACCTGTTTCTATGAAAGCTGATATCGAAAAAGAAGGGTTGTTACAAGATAATCTTTTCTTTGAAGATAGTAATTCTAAAAAAGAATTATTTGCTACTGCTTTGAATAATGCTCAGACACCATATATTACTTTTTGTGATGCTGAAATCACTTATGCCGTTGGTTCTTTCCGCCTGGCTTATCGGCAGCTTATGAAGCAGCAGTATGATTTCATCAGTGAGGGAATTTATCATAAAGAATATGATAATCCACAGCCATTGCTTTTCAGTAAAATCGCCTCTACATCTTTAAAAAATGGAATGAAATATAATTTTTCCCTCTTTATGGATGCTACATTAGCTAACAAATTCTTCTGTGTTGATTTTGTAAGAAGTCTCCATTTAGATTTTAGCGAAGAGCTTCCAGAATTGATAAAATTATGTTATACAAAAGGCAGTTACGCATACCGCTTAGATGGTTTGCTTCTTTACAATAATAAAAAAGAAACTTTTATTGATTACATTGCAACAGATAAAACTCTATCTTTTATTAAAGAATACTTAAAAGATAAACCAATTACATTAAATAGCCCTGAAATACTCTACTCTCCGGCAGAATCTGGCATGAAATTCCGTCTTCTCTCTGATGAGACGGAAGAAGAACGAGCATGGAATAAAAAGGCAGCTTCTTTCCAGAAAAAGCCACTGAAAAATCAGGTTTTATTTGTTTCTCCCCGTGCAGATGGGCATCTTGAAGGAAATGCAAAGGCTCTATATCCCTTTATCAAAGGTAAAAAGACAATCTGTGCAAAACGTTTACCACATAATCCTCAAACAGCCCTTGAAATGACTGAGGAAATCCTTACCAGTAAGGTAATCGTAACAGATGACTATGTAAAATATTTAAGATATTTCCCTTTACGCCCGGAACAGCGAGTTATTCAGCTATGGCATGCCTGCGGTGCATTTAAAAAGTTTGGACAGCGCGGAACAAATCTTTCTTTGCCTGAAGACAGAGCCACACATGCACAGTATAATCTTGTATGTGTAAGTGGAGAAAATCTACGTTCTATCTATGCGGATGCATTTGATGTAAATTATAATAAGGTAAAGGCATTAGGCTGCCCACGAACAGATGATTACTTTAACAAACATCTGATTAATAAAACAAAACGGAAAATCTATTTCCGGCATCCAAGTTTGATTGGAAAATCTGTTCTTGTTTATGCGCCTACCTTCCGGGATGTTGGATGTGATAGAAGTGAATTTCATCCTGAACTTGATTTTGATCGTCTTTCAAAAGATTTACTTCCTAATCAAGTACTTTTAATCTGCCCGCATCCGATAATGAAGAACGATATTCTTCCAAAAAAATACAAAAACATACGCGTAATGAGAGATTTTTCAACAAATGATTATATGCTTATTTCAGATATGCTAATCACTGATTATTCTTCTGTTATATTTGAATATGCACTACTTCGCAAACCTATCGCATTCTTCTGTTATGATCTGCCAACCTATGACCGAGGATTTTATCTTAATTATCCAGAAGACCTGCCTGGAGATGTATATACAAATCAAGAAGAACTGACAGACTATTTAACACATCCTGAAAAACATATTCTTACAAATAAGATGAATTCTTTTGTTGAAAAATATATGTCTGCCTGCGATGGACATAGTTGTGAAAGAATTGCAAACCTGATTAATTCATACATGGAGGGAAAGTAAAATGAGTAAAAAAACTATTTCATTTGTAAGTACCCGTGGACGTGGACTAAACACTGATCTGCAACTTGTAAAAGACAATCTCATGACTGCTCTTCCAGAAGTGGAATTTGAGTACTATCTCAATAAAACAGCTACAAAGATTCCTCTAATCAATACTAAAATGGAAGATGCACGCCGAACTTTTTGTACTGAAGCCCAAAATATCATTTGTATGGATCCTTCTATTCCAATTAAAATACCTAGTGCTTCCGAAAGAGAGCGCCGTTTGCTCTTAGCAACACCTTTTGATTATCAATTTAATATTTTTATGAAATATCATGATAATCCTGACCAACCAAAGAAACAGACATTCATACGCTGTACACATGTAATGCCCGGCTCTCCATTTACAGCTAAACTTTTCCACTCTTTTTATGAATGGGAAGATAGTGTTACCTTTTTAGATGGTATTCCCCTGCCTATTTCCTGGGATATTCTTCAGGAAGAGAAAAGAACTACTGTAAAAAAACAATTGGAATTCTATTTTCCGCAAGCAAAAGGTAAAAAAATACTATCCATACTTTTAGTCGGACAAAAACCCGAACCCGAAGATGGTTCAGAACCTGTAAACCTTTTTGATAATTTTAACTTAAAAAAAATCATGGATTATATAGACGATGACTGGTTTGTAATTACAAATAACGAGGATCTTGTAGAACTATCCTACCAGTTACCATACCAATATTCTTCTAAATTTGGTTATATTAAAAATAAAATTTCGCTTAATGATATGATGTACCTTTCCGATATGTTGATTACAAACAGCAGCAAACATGCCGGAAACTTCTCAATCACCAAAAAGCCTATTTATTATTTGGAATATCTTCCAAAAATATTTGGTGATTTTATAAAGAAATTTTATCCATCTATGTATTTGAAAGACCTGGAGCAATTACTGACACTTGACTTTAGTAACACTGAATTATCACCTGAACAGAAAAACTTCTGCCAAGAATTTTCTTATGACCCAACAGAAAATCCATTAGAAACAATTGAAAAGCTTTTCAAATACTAATTTATAGATTTCGTATAGACGAAAAAAGAGCGAAATAGTTCTCTGATTAAAAAGATTCCAATAGTACCCTAAATTTGTGATATACTATATCATATTTTGTTGAAAGGAGAATTTCATTGAGCTCACCAAATGCTATTTTACATGAATTATTAAATCTGGCTGAAATTATGCTGACCAATGGCGCCGAAGTCAGTCGTGTGGAAGAAACGCTTAATCGAATGGGACATGCCTACGGTGCCAGCCAGATGAATGTTTTTGCAATTACATCAAGTATTGTTGTTACAATGGTATTTCCTGAGGGAGAAGAATATACACAAACTCGCAGGATTACCACTCCTGCCGGCACAGATTTTTTTAAATTAGAACAGGCAAATGCATTAAGCAGACAATGCTGTGCCACTCCCCTTTCTTTAACAGATTTGAAAGATGAAATAAACAAAATTTCAAAAATAAAACCTGCACCTTATACTATTTATCTGGGAAGTATGCTTGGTGCCGGCGGGTTCTCTGTCTTTTTCGGTGGAACGATCTTAGATGGAGCTATTGCTGTTATCTTTGCTTTTCTCCTTTGTTTTTTACAAAGGCATTTAAATTCTATATGCAGTAATACCTTTATTCTTCAGTTTTTCTGTTCTCTCTTTATCGGTACCGGCATTTGCATCACTGCCTTCTTTTTTCCGGTAATTCATGTAGATAAAGTTATGATCGGAGATATTATGCTGTTGATTCCCGGTATTCTTATGACCAATTCTATCCGGGATATTTTAATCGGAGATACGATTTCCGGTATAATGCGACTCGTAGAATCTCTTCTATGGGCTGGCGCTCTTGCCTGTGGATTCATGTGCGCTATCTGGTTTGTGGGAGGTGTATTATGATACTTCAGTTCTTTGCGGCTTTTATCGGAGCTGCCGGATTCGGATTCCTGTTTCATTTGCAGTTTAAACACATTTTTCCTGCAGCTTTAGGTGGCGTACTGACCTGGGTTATTTATGTTATTGCTAATACCTGGGGGTTCGATGTTTTTATTTCCTCACTATTTGCCAGCGCCTTTGCTGCAATTTACTCCGAAGTCATTGCAAAAATAAGAAAAGCTCCCACCACACTTTTTCTTATCATCTCTGTTGTTGTTTTGATTCCTGGCGGTTCTCTCTACTACACGATGAGCTATGCTGTTCAAAGGCAATGGCAGTATGCCGCAATGTATGGTTCTAAAACCGTCCAATGTGCATTAGGACTTGCCATCGGAATGAGCCTCATATGGATATTCCACGATATGGCAAGAAGAGTTTACTCTTTAATTCATTAGGGGAAAACAGACGAAAAAAGAAATGAATACAATAGTTTTTGGGAAAGAGATGGGGAAGGGGACAGAAGGTTGTGGCTTATTCTGATATTGTCAATGATGATACAATGATATCGCCAACTATCATTGTATACGATAAATATAAAGGCGATTTCTTTAATATTCTGGACACTATACCTTCCAAACAAGCAGTAGACTTCTGATCTCTCCCCCTTTCTCTCCTCCAAAGACTATTGCATTCATTCACGTGGAGCCAACAAACAGAAAATAAAAAGAATAGACGATAACAAATGTAATGTGAGAGCAAGTAAAAATGCCGAACAGGCATTTTCTACGCAGCGATATCTTTACATTTGTTATCGTCTATTCTTTTTATTTTCGTCTGTTTTCCCCAAATGAATTAAATAGTTACCCCTTGACATTTGATTGGCTTTTGGTTATAGTTAGGTTACTTATACGACTGACGGAAGTAAGTGGAATGAACCACATGAAGTATGAGATTCTTATTTAGCCGACCGTCTGGGCAATTCTTGTCTGGATATCGGCTTTTTTTATTTTACTCTGACAGGTTCAAGTCGAGCTGTCACTCACCACCTGAAAGAGGTGGGAGTCTTCTCGACTGAGATGAATATTCTATCCGATATCCCCGAGAAGAAATAACTTTAAATCATGATTAAGCCAGGTGAAATTTTTGCTATTTTCTTGTTGATATTGTATTTATATCCGTACATTTGTACGATTTGATATTTTTTTATCAACAACTTAAATCCCTTGATTTTAAGGGCTCTAAGAACATTTTTAGTGTATATGTTCAGAAAAAAGAACACATAATATCAAAAATTTGTTTGACGATTATCAAAAATCATGCTAATAATGTTGTTAGGTGATTATAACTATAATAAGTTTTAACTAATTATTTAAAATCATCTGACACTTTTTTGATTTTTTAGCAAACATATTTCAAAGCCTTGACTTAAGAATTTTTTACAAACAGGGAGGTCAATTAAGATGTTACAAAAAGAACAATGGCAGGGATTTAACGGACGTATCTGGAGAGAAGAAGTTAATTTAAGAGAGTTTATCCAGGATAACTACACTCCATATGATGGAGATGCTTCTTTCCTTGAGGGACCTACAGAAGCTACGAATACGCTGTGGGACGAACTGCAGAAATTGCAGAAGGCTGAGCGTGACAAAGGTGGCGTTCTTGATATGGATACCGAGATTGTATCAAGCCTTACTTCACACAAACCAGGCTATATTTCTGAAGCTTTAAAAGAAAAAGAACAGATTGTAGGTCTTCAGACAGATAAGCCTTTAAAACGTGCCTTTATGCCATTTGGTGGTATCCGTACTGCGGAAGAAGCCTGCACAACTTATGGTTATACACCAAATCCAGAACTGCATAAAATTTTTACAGATTATCATAAAACACATAATCAGGCAGTATTTGATTCTTATACACCTGAGATGAAGAAAGCTCGTCACAACAAAATCATTACCGGTCTTCCAGATACGTACGGACGTGGACGTATCGTTGGCGATTACCGTCGTGTTGCTCTTTATGGTATTGATTTATTAGTTGAAGACAAGCAAAAAGATTTCGCAAACTGTGGCGATGGAACGATGACAGATGATGTAATCCGCTTAAGAGAAGAAATCTCCATGCAGATTAAAGCATTAAAAGATATGAAAGTTATGGCAGAAAGCTATGGTTATGATATTTCTGAGCCTGCTTCTAATGCAAAAGAAGCTGTTCAGTGGACATACTTTGGTTATCTTGCAGCAATTAAAACACAGAACGGTGCTGCTATGAGTATCGGACGTATCGCTACTTTCCTTGATATTTATATCAAACGTGATATGGATAAAGGCATCCTTACAGAGAAAGAAGCACAGGAATTAATTGACCATATGACTATGAAGTTCCGTATGGTTAAGTTTGGACGTATCCCATCCTACAATCAGCTCTTCTCTGGCGATCCTGTATGGGCTACACTTGAAGTCGGTGGTCTTGGTCAGGATGGTCGTTCTATGGTTACAAAGACAGACTACCGTTTCCTTCATACATTAGAAAATATGGGACCTGCTCCAGAGCCAAACCTCACCGTACTTTACTCTGAGCGTCTTCCAAAAGCATTCAGAGATTATGCCGCTCATATTTCTATTACAACAAGTTCTATCCAGTATGAAAATGATGATGTAATGCGTCCGGTATGGGGCGATGATTACTCTATCTGCTGCTGTGTTTCTGCTACACAGACTGGTAAGGAAATGCAGTTCTTCGGCGCCCGCGCTAACCTTGCCAAATGTCTTCTTTACGCAATCAATGGTGGTGTGGATGAAAAGACCGGCCAGCAGGTTGGACCGGAATATAAACCAATTACTTCCGAATATCTTGATTATGATGAAGTAATGCATAAATACGATATCATGATGGACTGGTTAGCAGGTTTGTATGTAAATACATTGAATCTCATCCAGTACATGCATGACAAATATTACTATGAATATGCACTGATGGCCTTAATCGATACAAATGTACGTCGTACTTTTGCTACCGGTATTGCAGGATTCTCACATGTAGTAGACTCCTTAAGTGCGATCAAATATGCCAAAGTAAAAACAGTCCGCAATGAAGAAGGTCTTGTTGTTGATTATGAGACAACTGGTGACTTCCCTAAATACGGAAATGATGATGACCGCGCCGATGATATCGCTGTATGGTTACTTCAGACATTCATGAAGAAACTGGAGAAGTTCCATACTTATCGTGATTCTGAACCTACAACTTCTATCCTTACTATCACATCTAACGTAGTATATGGTAAGGCAACAGGTTCCCTTCCAGATGGAAGAAAAGCCGGTGAACCACTTTCCCCAGGAGCAAACCCAAGTTATGGTGCAGAGCAGAACGGTCTCTTAGCTTCCTTAAACTCTGTAGCTAAACTTCCTTATGAATGGGCATTAGATGGTATTTCCAATACGCAGACAATCAACCCTGATGCACTCGGTCATTCCGAAGAAGAACGTATTGGTAACTTAGTAAATGTTATGGACGGCTACTTCGCACAGGGTGCTCACCACTTAAATGTAAACGTATTTGGTGTTGAGAAACTGATTGATGCCATGGAACATCCAGAAAAAGAAGAATATGCAAACTTCACAATTCGTGTTTCCGGCTATGCTGTTAAATTCATCTCACTGACAAAAGAACAGCAGTTAGATGTAATTGCAAGAACATGCCACGATAGAATGTAGTAAAAATAATTTATACCGAAAGCAGGATGATGAGCCTGAACGGTGCATAGCCTAGTTAGCTCCTATCCTGATGAAGAAAAAAGAGATACTTTTATACACCGTACTGTACATTCCATTTTGCCTGATAAAACAGCCACTTCGAAGAAAGCAGTTCAAAGCGGCTACAGTCAAAATTCCATAGTACGAAATGATAAAAGTATTCTCTTTTTTCTTCATTAGGATATTTTAATATTTGATATGCACCTGTCTATGTTCTGCCACCTGCTTTCTCCTTGATAATTTATTTTTACACTGTAATAGAAATAGAAATTACAATGAAAATATTATGAGGTGTTATTTATGAGTGATAAAAATGCGATGGCTCTTGTTCATTCTACGGAGAGTTTTGGTTCTGTCGATGGGCCGGGAGTTCGTTTTATTATTTTTTTACAGGGTTGTCCTTTGCGTTGTCAATTCTGCCACAATCCAGATACCTGGAAAATGACGGACGAAACCGGAGCTGTCTGGAAAAGTGCAGATGAACTGTTAAATCAGGCTCTCCGTTATCGTGCTTACTGGAAAAACGGTGGCGGTATTACAGTAAGTGGTGGTGAACCTTTATTACAGATTGATTTTTTATTAGAATTTTTCAAAAAAGCAAAAGAAAAAGGAATTCATACTACTATTGATACAGCCGGAGGACCATTTACAAGAGAGGAACCTTTCTTTTCTAAATTTCAGGAACTGATGAAATACACTGACTTGTTATTAGTAGATATCAAACACATCGATACCGAATGTCACAAAGTTTTAACTGGTCGCAGTAATGAGAATATTCTTGATATGATTCGCTATCTTTCCGATATCAAAAAACCGATTTGGATTCGCCATGTCCTTGTCCCAGAACGAAGCGATAAAGATGAATATCTGACTAGATTAGCTGATTTCATTCACTCTCTTGATAATGTGGAAAAGGTGGAAATCCTACCTTATCATACGATGGGTATTTATAAATGGAAAGAACTTGGACTAGATTATCCTTTAGAAGGAATTGAACCACCAACAAAAGAACGAGTGGAGAACGCAAAGAAAATTCTTGCTATTTAATTCATTAGGGAATAGACGAAAATAAAAATAATAGACCATTGCAAATATAAAGATATCACTGCGTAGAAAATGCCTTTTCGGCATTTTTACTTGCTCTCACATTATATTTGCAATGGTCTATTATTTTTATTTTCTGTTTGTTGGCTCCACGTGAATGAATTCAATAGTTTTTGGGAGAAATTAAGGGGGAGAGGTCATAAGTCTACTGCTTGTTCGGAAGACATCTTTGTCATGGAATTTTATTTACCTGTTCTCACATTACATTTGCAATGGTTTATTCTTTTTATTTTCTGTTTGTTGGCTCCAGAAGGAATGAATACAATAGTTTTTTGGGGATAAGGAGGAGAGGTCAGAAGTCTACTACTTGCTCGAAAGGTATATCATCCAGAAGAAAAAGATGATATATTGCCACAATATAGTAGTGAATTTATCGTATACAATGATAGCCGGCGATATCATCTTATCAGCATGCCAGCATCAGAATAAGCCACAACCTTCTGTCCCCTTCCCCATCTCTCTCCAAAGACTATTGCATTCATTCCTTCTGGAGCCAAAACACAGAAAAAAGAAATACTTCCATATCCCAGATGCGGCTTCGGAGCGTGTCTAAGATGCAAATAAGCATCTTAAACACAGCGACTACAGAGCAGATGGGATATGGCAGTATTTCTTTTTTCGTTTGTTTTCTTCTTAATGAATCAAATAGTTATTTTATGCTTTTCCAAATTCAGAGAGTACTAGTCCTTCGTTTCTTTCTAAGGTCATTCCCACACTCCAGCTATTAATAAACAGTAACAGTGGGCGTCCCTTTAAGTCCTTAATCTTCTTCATATCCGATGTTCCGCGAAGGTTTTCAAGATCAATCTCTGTATTTTCAATCCAGCGGATATACTCATATGGAAGTTTTTCAAGGCGGATTTCTACGTTATATTCATGCTGCAGACGATAATTTAATACATCAAACTGCAGTGTTCCTACTACACCTACGATAACTTCTTCCATTCCAGTATTAAATTCCTGGAAAATCTGGATGGCACCTTCCTGTGCAATTTCATTGATTCCCTTAATGAACTGTTTACGCTTCATTGTGTTTACCTGGCGCACTCTTGCAAAATGTTCCGGTGCAAAGGTTGGGATTCCTTCATAGGCAAACTTCTTCGGTGAAGTTGTGATGGTATCTCCGATAGAGAAAATGCCTGGGTCAAAGATTCCGATAATGTCTCCGGCGTAGGCTTTATCAATCATCTTTCTCTCACTTGCCATCATCTGCTGCGGCTGGGAAAGACGTACCTTTTTGTCTCCCTGTACATGGAAAGCATCCATTCCTGCTTCGAATTCTCCGGAACAGATTCTCATAAAAGCGATTCGGTCACGGTGAGCTTTATTCATATTTGCCTGAATCTTAAATACAAATGCAGAAAAATCTTTTTCCTCAATTGGGTCGATTGTTCCCTGATCAGAAGTTCTTGGCAGTGGGGAGGAAGTCATTTTCAGGAAGTAATTTAAGAAATTCTCTACGCCAAAGTTCATGAGGGCAGAACCAAAGAATACTGGAGAGAGTTCTCCGGCATCAACTAATTCCTGATCAAATTCTGCACTGGCCCCATCTAAAAGCTCAATTTCTTCCTCTAATACTTCTCTTGCTTCGTCTGTAACATAGTTACTGATTTCCGGGTCATCGAGGGCGATTTCTTTCATCGTTCCCATCTTTGTACCCTTCATTGTGTCTTCAAATAAATCGATTTTCTGGCTTTTTCTGTCGTAAACGCCTGCGAACTGTTTACCGGAACCGATTGGCCAGTTTACCGGACAAGTTGGGATTCCAAGTTCTTTTTCGATTTCATCTAAGAGGTCAAAAATATCTCTTGCCTCACGATCCATTTTATTAATAAAAGTAAATACCGGAATATGGCGCATGGCACAAACTTTAAAAAGCTTTCTTGTCTGTGCCTCCACACCTTTCGATGCATCGATTACCATAACAGCGGAATCGGCTGCCATTAATGTACGATACGTATCTTCAGAGAAATCCTGATGTCCCGGTGTATCCAAAATATTGATGCAGCATCCGCCATACTCAAACTGTAATACGGAAGAAGTTACGGAAATACCTCTTTCTTTCTCAATATCCATCCAGTCAGATACCGCATGTTTTGCGGTTGCTTTTCCCTTAACGGAACCAGCCTGGTTGATCGCTCCTCCATATAAAAGGAATTTCTCTGTTAATGTGGTCTTACCGGCATCCGGATGCGAAATAATCGCAAAGGTACGTCGTTTTTTTATTTCATCTATTCTACTCATGTTGTTCTCCTTACATTTTTTCAACAGATTTTATCACCTGCACTACAGTAATTACCTGTAGCTTTTATAGTCAAACAGTACCTATTATCGTATAAAATCGTCATTTTCGCAAGTACATCTTTTATTTTTGTTACATATTTCAGATTACGTCCTTTTACTTCCCATAAATTTTCTATCTTAAGAAAAAAAGCGAGTATAAATACCCGCTTTAAAATCAATCTGCCCTATCAAATTCCTTCATATATTTTATCACAACAAATATACACAGCAATGCTGCCACTACCGCTATCACGCCACCAACCATTCCGATATAGGAAATGGACAGATGTGTGCAGATACTTCCTCCAATCCATGTTCCGCTTCCGATTCCAAGATTATAGATTCCGGAATAGATTGCCATTGCTACAGAAGAAGCCGCTGCCGGTGCATAAGTAATAATTTCTGACTGAAAGGTTACATTAAATGCCATAACAGCCATACCCCAGAATGCACATAAAACAACAACCGCCATATGTGCTTTTGATACAGGATACAATAAAAGTAAGGCTGCTGCTACACTGATCATGACCAGTCTTATAAAAAGATATTTATTCTTGTCATAGTAATGGGAAAATAAAAAACTTCCTAAAAGACCTGCTGCCCCGAATATAGTAAGTGTTGTCGTAACCCAGTTAGCAGAAAGACCTGCCACCTTCTGTAAGAACGGTTCAATATAACTGTATCCCGTATAATACGATGTGGCAAATAAAAATGTGACAAGAAAAATTCCCATCAATGTTTTATTTTTCAATATTTCCGGCATTTGCTTAATAGAGAATGACTCGCCTCCCGGCACCTTTGGGAATACAAAAATCATATATGCTGTTGTGATAAATGCAATTACTCCCACACAGAAAAATGCCATATTCCAGCCCATATGAAGTCCTATGATCCTTCCTAACGGAAGTCCAAGAATCATCGCAATTGAGGTTCCGGTTACTACCATACTAAGTGCAAGTGAACGAAACTTTTCTGACACAACACTGACTGCTGCCGGTGATGCGATCGACCAGAATACTGAATGTGTACACGCTACACCGATACGTGATACCATTAACATTCCATACGAGGCAGAAAAAGCGGACAGCATCTGGAAGATTCCAAAAAGTGCAATCGTTCCTAACAAAAGTCTTTTAAAATCAATCTTATTCAATAGAAGCATCAACGGCAGAGACAGTAACATAACGATCCATGAATATACTGTGATCAGTACCCCTGCATGTGCCTCTGTAATATGAAAGCTGTCGGCAATATCTGTCAACAAACCAATCGGCATAAACTCTGATGTGTTAAATATAAATGCGGAAACAGTAATCCCGAGAAGCGGAAGCCATTCCTTAAGTGACATTTTACTTTGCATAATTTTTAATCCCTTCTAAATAATAATTTTATATAAAAACCACGACTATTAAATCACATGGTGACTTATGTGTCAATCCTGAATATAATTTACTCCAACAGCCAAAGATAATCCTCTGAAAGATAAATAAAGCATATTTGTGACCTCGGAGCAAGGTTTAAACATTCGCGCGTCCAAGCGAACATTCAAACCACAGCGACTAAAGTCACAAATATGCTTTATTTATCTTTCAGAGGATGTCTCCCCTTGCCTGTAGCAAATATTATTTATTCTGCAAAGCTTTCGTAACTAATGCAGCAATCTCATCTACCTTCCATGCCGGCTGAGTAGATGCAGAAATCTTATTGCCTCTCTCCCAGATTCCCTGAGCAGATGCAGATTCTTTTGGTTTATACTCCTCACTGTCATCTTTCCATGCTGGCTGTGTAGAGCTTGATACTGTTGTTGGCTTTGGTAATGGTTTGTTATAGAATTCCAGATTCTCTGTTAATTCTTTTCTTACTAAAGCTGCGATTGCATCCAGGTTCCATACTTTCTTTGTCTCAGAAGAAAGTCCACCTGGGGTATCTGTTGTATCCCATGCTCCCTGCGTTCCTGCTGCTGGTTTACGAGGAGCTTCTTCCTCTTTCTTCCATGCTGGCTGTGTAGAACTTGAGATTGTTGTTGGCGCCGGAATTGGTTTATTAGAGAATGCAACCTTTACATTATTAGACTCTAATGCCTTTGTTACAAGTGCTGCGATTTCCTGCACGTTCCACTTTTCCTTTGCTAAAGAAGAAACACCGCCCGGTGTGTTTGTGCTGTCCCATGCTCCCTGTGTTGCTGCGGAAGCTTTTGGCGCTAAATCTTTAGACCATGATGCAGAAGTTGCTGTAGAAGCTTTTGTTGGCTTTGGACGGGCAACATTAGAAAATGCCAGCTGATTCTCTTTAAGAATCTCCATTACCTGGCTGTGAATCAGCTCCTGTCTCTTGTTATCTATCATGTCTTTTCTACCCCTTTCCCAATATGTATACTTTGGTTTTCTGGTTATGGTGACATCCTCCCCCACCTATAGAGTTGGGAACTTCCCAACCTCGGCAAGTTTGGTTCTCGTTCGATAGCACCATTGTGCTAAGCATACACGAGCTACCTCCATGTGTCCCATGGTTGTGTTATGTTATATAAACTGAGGCTATTCAAAACAAAAAATAAGCATCGCAACTACGATTTCATGAATTCTTTCTGAATAGTCATATTTATTCTATTATAGCACTAATTCAAAGAGGGGATATATGAAAATTGCTGTCCTATTACTGAAATATATTGACTCTTCACACAGGAAATTAAAATCTAAAGGATTGACACATTCCTTCTGGTACATTCCACGTTGCCAAACTGTGGATTTAGAATAATCAGAAAAAAAGAAAAATGATATACCCAAATGCGGCTTGGAAGCATATTTAAGATGCGAACGAGCATCTTAAATACAGCGACTACAGAGCAGATAGGATATATCATTTTTTCTTTTTTCGTCTATACCAAATCTACAAATCAAGATTTACTTTTTTTTCACAAAGTATTATAATCATAACATACATTTTAATTAAGGAGGAAAGTTACTATGAAACACTTAGTAAAGAAACTGTCGACTTTATTTATCGTTGCTGTATTAGCTGTTACCATCCTGCTGCCAGCAACTGCAAATGCAAAGGAAAGAGCAATCAAATATCGTTCAAACTTAGTTGTAGTTAAAGACCCTATGTTTGCTTCTTCCATTCGTTTTCCTGAAAGGATAACTTCTTATACTTCCAGCAACAAAAAATTTACTACAACTGATTTATTACAACTTGACGGAGACCAATATGTCACTATTACTCCCTACACAAAAGCTTCAACTTCTCTTTCATTTGTAGGTAAAAGTGGTAAAATTTACAATATGAATTTTAAGATTGTAAATTATACAAATCCTGTATCTAAATTTAAAATCAATTCAAAAAATTATGCAAAAAAATTCAAGAAATCTACAGAATTTTCTAAAGAGATATCCGGAAAACAAAAAATTTCTGTTAAGGCAAAACGTGGCTGGAAGGTTGTTGGATTATATTATACTACCTATAATTATTCAGGCAAATGCAAAACTAAAAAAATTAAAAATAATCACTATGTAAATATTTCAAAAAAATATTCAGGATATGTAGATGTAACCTTAAAAAATAAAAAAACAAATGCAATTACAGTTTTAACTCTTTGCGTTGGTCCACAATTTTAATTATTAAAATACAAGAACAAAAGAAACAGAAAACAAGAACCCCCTACTATAGCAAATGTAATGTCGAAGCAAGTAAAAATGCATTCAAGCATTTTTACGTAGTAACTACCTTTATAGTTGCTATAGTAGGGGGTTCTTGTTTTCGTCTATTTATTTTTGTTTATTTTATTTCACACAACCATTTTCTCTTATTATTTCTACATTTTTCTATAAGCCGATGGATTTCCATCATACTCTGGCTAATTTCTGAATTTCTATTTTTGTATGTAATCCCAACAGCCGAAGAATAATTGCCAATAGCACCAGGATGATAGCAAGTTATATCTTGGCGGGCATCTACTCCGATTACTATCTTATTTGTACTGGACACCTGAAAAAGAGCCGCTAATAAATAATCATTCACAGATACTCTATTGTCATGACATAATTTTTTTATTTCCAATAATCTTTTTACGGACATACTGCTTCTTGCGTATCCATAAGGATTTTTTTCATAAATTACTTTGCAAACATTTCGTATTCTGTATAAGAAACCATCTGTTTTTCCTTACGCCATAAACGATTTACTCTTTTTACGAGTACCTTACTAATACCAGATAACTTGCTTTTTTCTGGAAGATCTGACATTGAAGAAATCAATTGCTCTTTCACATACATAAGAATTTTGTTTTCTATATAGCAATCTGAAAATTCAACAACCAACTGCAGTAATGCCCTCCCATCGCATAAGAGATGGTGTGCTATAAATAGAATTTTGCTGTCTTGACTGATTTTATCAGTATCTATGAGTGTCTACAACTCTTCCAGAAACTGTTTTGAAGTAATCGGCAATACCTTTTCTTCGTTATAGCATGGAATAATGATAAATAACGTTGGCTTCTTCATCTACTCACCCTCTTTTCTTTCTTTTGTTGATAAACACAAATCCCATGAATATACAAACCGAAGCCGCTGATACTAAACTTCCCACACGGAAACCAGGAGTATGATAAGTGAAAACTATCTGATGTTCACCAGCCGGAATCTTTAAGGCCATCATTCCACCAGAATTAATAATCTTCGTCTCAAATCCATCCACTTTTGCAATCCATCCATTGCTCCACGGAACCGTGAAATACAGTAAACGATTTTGATCATAGCTTGCCGTACACGTAAAACCATGACTATCCCTATGAAATTCAGAAACTCTGTTTGCAACAGCTTTCGCCACTAACTCATCTACACTTGCCTCATAGTCAAGGCTTCCTTCTCCCGCATGAATAACTGCATCATTTAAATCGCCGAAATCATCTTCATCAACAATAGCTGCTTGCATAAGAGTCAAAGCTTTTTGTTCTTGAGGAATTGCCGTAAACTCTTCTTCTGTTAGCGCAAAATCCACAGCAAAACCTATAGGGCAAGCATTCTTTTCTGTCACATAGAATGTTTTCTCACGCCCTACAACTGTATCCAATATTTTTTTATCTCCTGGCTCCCTCGTTATTTCATATTTTCCTGCAAGAAGCTCAGAAAGGCCAGGTACATCATATTTGTTTTGCGTACGATTACTGGAATAATGACCAAACAGGGCATCAAATTTTCTTGAAGAATTCTCTACAGTGGTACAGAATACTCCGATTCCAGCAGCATCCCCATTAATCATCAATTCATTATTTACAGAATTATAGCGATATTGTGCATCTATCGTTTTTAATTGCAATCCAGCCTCAAAGTTTTCTTTATATCCTTCCACCGAATTGCTGCATGCACTTCTGTAAAAATGCAAAGTTAATGCAGTGGTAAGAATGCAGCCACACATTGTAAGTACCAATATATTTTTATATGAATTCCAGTTCAGCTTTTTCAACACGCAAAAAAGTAGTGGCCCAGCCAATGCAATAAAATAAAACAAAGTGAATCTTTTCACATCAAAAACTATACTGTCTCCATTGGCATTCCATTTTACAAATCGAATTGTAAAATAAAATATTGATAACATCGCCACATATAGCATTGAAGATTTCATCACTGGATAATCTTCAATATTTTCCAAAACTTTTGTAGTCGCCAAGGCTAATACCAAGACAAACATATACCACCAACGTTGATTGGATTCGCTAAACAAAAGAAAAATTGATTCCGACAGCGGAAACAATGAAATTATCCCTAATATCCACAGCAAATTAGAAAGCCATTCCTTCTTTTTCCCTCTTACATAAGCGATTACCAATGATATTCCAAAAAAAGGAAGATATGCCGAAGTAGAACTCCATCTCTGTCGTATTACGGCGCTGAATTCTCGCATAGATTCACCCGGAAAAAGAATACCCTTGATGATATGAAGTAGCCCTGCTGAATCATAAGTTAAATTTTCAAGATGGAGTTTATTCTGCCCTCTGGAATTTCCTAACACATAAAGAATGTTGGGAAAGAACAGAATTGCTGCCATCCCGACTCCTAAAACTCCGCATAATATACATGTCAAGATTCCAGAAATAAACTGTCGTACAGGCAGTTTTCTGTATCTAACCAGATAATAAATTGCAAGAAAAATAACCTCTCCGACGAAAAAGAAATAATTCAGCAAACAATTGATGAAGATTGTCAATACGAAGACAGGACGATATTTTTTGTCTTTCATTGCCATCTCAAGTCCCCATAACAATAATGGAAATATGGCTACAACATCATGGAAATGAAAGAATTCCAAATTTGTTGTCTGATAGCCTGAAAACGCATATAAAAGTGCTCCTATCACTGCCCATTGACGTTTATCAACAAAAAGCCTGAGATAAAGATATGCAGTTGTTGCCGCCGTTACATATTTGACGATATACAAAAATCCTGCAAGATATGGGAACACACCTCTTGGAGCCAGTAGACTTATCCAAATAAACGGACTCCCTAAATCATAAAAACTGAACGTATTAATAAAAGAGGAGCCTAAGTCTATATTCCAGCACCATTCTCCTGCATCACCTGAGTGGATCATATTCCACACTGCCGTTGCAAACGGCAATTGCTGAAAATTAAAATCATCAACAACCGTAAAAAAACCTCTACTTTTAAAAATAAAATATCCGAATATAATACTTGCAGATATTAGAGAAAAAAGTAGAGTTTGAATAAGGTAAACATCTTTTCTTCCCTTTTTCATCTGTCTCCCCCCTATATATTTTGATTTTCTGGGTATCAAAAATGTGTACTTTTCTGTAAATCGCCAATGCCGAAAGTATCTGTATTATTTTACCACAAAAGTACGTCTGTTTCAACATAAAACGACACTTTTAAAGGCGAAATTTCACGCCTGGGTTTATTATGGTTCTGCATACCTTTGGGTGGAATCTCAAATGGAATCCACATATTCACTGTCTGATTTCCGAAGGCGGCTACAATGATGATGGTTTTTGGCGTCATGTAAAATATCTAAACAGTGTCATCATCTTCTTATGCCTGCCTTTGCGCAGGTTTTTGTCATTCATGCGTTCAATAAAGATCGAACTTTCCTATAAAGTAAAAAATAGGAACACCCGCTTTTAACAAGTATCCCTATAATCTATCAATTATTTGATAGCTCTCTATTCATTTTCATATTCAGAATTCTTTGTGTTCCCCGTACCGAGGTCTAATGCAACAACAACGGTTACTTTCTTCACAAGGCTCTTTTCTTTGTGATTTTCGCCTATTCTTTTGAAACTGAAAAACTCCACAAAGTGCGTAAATTCAAGGATTTCTACATATTCTTCCTTTGTAGCAACACCACACTTTCCACATGAACAGAATGACTAAACTGATCTACGACGGCTACTTTCTCTAAAGTGTATTTTTCCTCACATAGTATCTTTAAATCTCTTGCCAATGTTGCCGGATCACAGCTCACGTACACGATACGTTCCGGTGCCATATCTAACATCGTATTTAAAAGGGCAGCATCGCAGCCTTTTCGCGGTGGATCTACTACAATAACATCTGGATGGATTCCTGTTTTTTCATACTGGGCAGGAACAATTTCTTCTGCCTTTCCAACGAAAAATTCAACATTGTCCATATGATTCAATGCGGCATTACGCCTTGCATCATCAATCGCTTCTTTTATGATTTCGACACCATAGACCTGTTTGGCTTTTTGTGCAAGGAATAGGGAGATTGTTCCAATTCCGCAGTATAAGTCCCAGACTAGTTCTTGGCCTTTTAAGTCCGCATACTCTAATGCTTTTGAATAAAGTACTTTCGTCTGCTGTGGATTCACCTGATAAAAGGAAAGTGGCCCGATCTGATATTTAATATCGCCGATATAATCTTCAATATAATCCTGACCCCAGACTGTTTCACAGTGTAATCCTAAAATTTTATTTGTCTTATCTGTATTTGTATTTACGATAATACTTGTCATACCCTCGATTTCTTTTAGTTTATCGACAAGTTTATTGATATTCTTTAACTGTTTTGCGGTTCCATTCACGATAAGGCATACCATGATCTCTCCTGTGGTAAATCCTACTCGTGTTAAAATATGACGGATCAATCCGCTATGATTCTTTTCATCATAGGCAGAGATCTTATTCCCCCTCATATATGCAAGTACTTTTTCAACGATTGGATGGGTTACTTTTGCCTGAATCGCACAATTAGTATTTGCTACAATGGAATGGGTTCTTCCCGCATAAAATCCAGCAACAAGATTCCCTTCTTTATCATATCCTACAGGAAACTGTGCCTTATTGCGGTAATGCCAAGGTTCTTCCATCCCATATACCGGCTCCATCTTCTGTTCTATATCTTCTTTTTCAAAACCGCCTATGCGGGTAAGACAGCCTTCTACAAGCCCTTTTTTAAAGTGGAGCTGTTTGTCATAAGAGATCTGTTGTAATTTACAACCGCCACACTGTCTTGCAACAGGGCACAGAGGGGGCACTCTATCTTCTGATGGCTTTATAATCTCCACAAGACGGGCATATCCGTAATTCTTTTTTAACTTTGTTATGGAAACTTTCACTTCGTCACCGATTACCGTATCCTTAACAAAGAGGGGAAAGCCCTGGTACTTCCCAAGACCTTCCCCTTCCTTTGTAAAATCTTCGATTGTAAGTGAAACTTCCTGATTCTTTTTCAAGTTCAAATTCTTCTCTGATTTCACTTTCTTATTCAATCCTTTTCTCCTAAATGACTTGTCGGTCTGATATTCGTTTCAAATAATTTATTGTAGCCTTTCCATTCACCACTCTGACGGCTTTCTTCGGCAAGTGCTTCAATAAATGTCTCCATCTTCGCATCGGTATTATCTGCAAAGTTAAGAGCCAGCGCCTCGATTAAGGCAGGTTTTTTGGGGGAACCGTATTCTAATTCACCATGATGTGCAAGAATACAGTGCTTTAATTCATTCGCCAGCTTTGGTGGGAATCCATGAATTTCTCTGATCTTTTCATCGAGCATCATCGTTCCCATAACAATATGTCCAACTAACTGTCCAACATCTGTATAATCGTTCTCCGGGAAATTAGAAAGCTCATCAATCTTTCCAATATCATGACAGATTGCTGCTGTAATAAGTAAATCTTTATTCAGGATCGGATATTGGGTACAGTAGAAATCACACAGCTTCGTTACACTCAGTGTATGCTCTAATAATCCACCCATAAATCCATGATGCACTCTCTTTGCTGCTGAATGTGCTTTGAACTTCGCAGCAAACTCTTTATCTCCGAAAAAGGCAACTAAGAGCTGTCTTAAATAAATATTCTGTACATGATTCACATAATTAGATAGCTCTTTAAACATGCCATCGATACTCTTGCTAGAGCAAGGAATATAATCTTCCATGGCAAACTCGCCTTCTCTGGCTTTACGGAGTCTTCTTACATTCAACTGAAGGCTACCCTGAAAACTTGTGATATTCCCCTCAACACGAATGTAATCCATCTGCTCAAAATTATCAATTCCATTATTCAAATCCCAGATCTTTGTATCTATTACACCGGTTTTATCCTGTAAGATCATGGAATAATAAGTCTTTCCTGCTTTTGTTTTTGCAATATTCTTTACTTTACAAAGGTATACATCAGAGACATTATCTCCTTCTCTGAGTTCATTAATATAACGCATATACGTTTCCTTTCTAGCTTTCTCATTAATTACTTCACATATTATAGCGTAAATTTCATATGCTGACAACCAAGAAAATCGTCTATTTTGCAGAATTTTCCGCTTTTTCAAAAGCTTTCTCCCCCATCTTGATTGACAAATCGAATGTTTCGTGTCACAATTACTTTTACATTATTTTTTATCTTAAATTTACTAAATTAAAGAAAGGAATAGTCCGGCACATTATCGGACTGTAGAAACGCACTATGATCAGAAAACATATTATTGCACATGGCCGCGTACAAGGCGTTGGTCTTCGATTTACAGTAACCGGTTTCGCAAAAAAATATAATGTAACCGGATGGGTTCGCAATCTTTATGACGGTACAGTAGAGATGGAAGTGCAGGGACTTGAACACCGCGTGGACCTCTTTTTACAGGAGTTATCCTCTGATCGGCCAGGTGGGAATGGTTTTATCCGCATTGACAGACTGGATATCTCAGATATTCCTTCCGTAAATGCAGCAAAAGAAACCCGATTCCGGGCACGCTATTAATAATCTCATATACGATACTGTATCAACAGATAATGAATATATGAAAATCTTAACATGTACTCTCGGAATCTTTTTTTGCTTGATTTTGTAAGAGTACATTTAACTTATCTGAGAGGATTTTATTTATGAATACAAAGGCATTTATCACATTAGAATATGATAAAATAATTAAAAAGCTGGAAACTTTTGCTTCTTCCACAATGGGAAAGAAGCTTTGCAAAGATTTGCTTCCCTCTTCTGACTACGAAGAAATCTTATCCGCACAGACAGAAACAAAGGATGCATTAACCCGGCTTTATAAGACGGGTTATCTTTCTTTTCAGGGACTTTCCGATATCCGCCCACATTTAAGGCTACTAGAAATTGATTCCACACTCAATCAAAAGGAACTTCTTGAGATTGCCCGTCTTCTTTCTATTACGGCACAGGCAGTCGAATACGGAGATACCGAAGATGAAGTGCTGGCTTATGACTCTTTAAACAGTTATTTTGGAGAACTTGACCCGCTCGAATTCCTGTATCAGCGAATTACCCAGTGCATCCTATCAGAAGATGAAATCAGTGATAATGCTTCTTCCGCATTAAAAGATATCCGGCGGGAAATCAAGCAGACAAATATTTCCATTCACAATAAGCTGACTTCCGTTATCAACTCACAAAATAATAAAACTATGCTTCAGGATGCATTGATTACTGTCCGTAACGGCCGTTACTGTGTTCCTGTAAAAACAGAATACCGCAATGCATTTCCTGGTATGATTCATGATCAGTCCTCATCCGGTTCCACACTTTTCATCGAACCGATGGCTGTCGTACAGTTAAATAACCATTTAAAAGAATTAGATATTAAAGAAAAAATGGAAATCGAAAAGATTCTGCAGTCTTTAAGCGCCCAGGCCGCTTCCTGCAGCCGGGAATTAGAAGAGAATCAGAAGATTCTCACAAAGCTTGACTTTATTTTTGCCAAAGCAAAATATGCAAAAGAATATCAGGGAACAGAACCGATCTTTAATACCGACGGCATTGTAGATATCAAACAGGGCAGACATCCTCTGCTTGATCCGAAAAAAGTAGTTCCGATTCATATTTATATTGGAGAAGATTTCAATATGCTCCTTCTTACCGGACCAAACACCGGTGGTAAAACGGTTTCTTTAAAAACAGTTGGTCTTTTCCAGCTCATGGGACAGGCCGGTCTTCATATTCCGGCATTTCAGGGTTCCCGCCTTGCTGTATTTTCCGATATTTTTGCTGATATTGGCGATGAACAGAGTATTGAGATGAACTTATCCACATTTTCTTCTCATATGACGAACCTTGTCCACATTTTAAACGAAGCTGACCCCAATTCTCTCGTCTTACTCGATGAGTTATGTGGCGGAACCGACCCGACAGAAGGTGCGGCACTTGCGATTGCCATCTTAGATGATCTACATACAGGTAAGATTCGTACTGTTGCAACAACGCATTATGCGGAGCTTAAAATGTACGCAATGGATACAGAAGGCGTCGAAAATGCCTGTTGTGAATTCGACCTTGAAACACTTTCTCCAACTTACCGCCTCTTAATCGGTATTCCTGGAAAAAGTAATGCGTTCTCCATCAGTGAACGCCTCGGTCTTCCGGACTATATCATCGAGCAGGCCCGCTCCCAGATTGATGCTACGGCTATCGACTTTGAAAATATGCTCTCTGAATTAGAGAAAAATAAAGCGGAAATCGAAAAAGAGCAGTCTGAACTTTACAAGACAAAACAGGAAATCGAAAACTTAAAAAACAGCCTGAAAGAAAAACAGGATGATATCAAAGAAAAACGAGACAAAATGCTCCGGGACGCTCGTGAGGAAGCTCGAAATATTCTCGAAGAAGCCAAGGAAGTTGCCGATGAATCCATCCGCAAATACCACGCATGGGGACAGCATCCAAAGCAGAACAACATGAAGAAAATGGAAGCACAAAGAAGTGACCTTCGAGGCCGCATGAGTAAGCTTGATAAAAAACTTGCTTACAAAGCAAAGAAATCTTCCACTATCTCCGATCCTTCTGACTTTAAAGTAGGCGATTCCGTATTTGTAACTACACTTTCTCTAAACGGAACCGTAAAAGAAGCCGCCAACAAAGATGGGGACCTTATAATCCAGATGGGCTTCCTAAGTTCGGTAGTAAACTATAAAAACTTAGAACTCCTCGCCCCTGAAAAAGCACCAAAACCACAGCATCAGCCAAAAGACCGCTACAGCATTAATAAAGCGGCAACCATCAATCCAGAAATTAACCTTCTCGGAAATACTGTGGACGAGGCAATTGCCCGTCTTGAAAAATATCTTGATGATGCCATGATTGCCGGCCTTACTTCCGTCCGCGTTGTTCATGGAAAGGGAACCGGCGCTTTACGAAAAGGAATCCACGAATATCTCCGTAAGCTCAAATTTGTCAAATCCTATAAACTCGCAGAATTCGGCGAAGGAGATGCGGGGGTAACAATCGTAACTTTTAAATAAATACTAATTTGAGGGGGACACAGACGCCGCTTTAGTAGAAGATATTGAGCTGAATTGTAGTTAGTCTTGTAAAGAAAAAAGAATAGTTATAAGTTAGATTTTGTTCCGTTGCGCTAAACGCTTCATTTTGCCTCAAAAAACGAAAACTTCGGAAAAACGAGTCCGAAGTTTTCAGAGTCAAAATTCCACAGCGCAAAGTCACAAAATGCAATACTTATAACTATTCTTTTTTCTTTATCATAGTCTTCTTACAATTCAGCATAAAATTTTATTTCAGCGGCTGACTGCTCTTAATGAGGAATTAGTATTTTAGTCTGAGGGAAAAAGAGGAGATTGTCCAGAAGTCTATGGTTTTCACTAGAATAAAAATCTCCAGAGGGGAATATTTTCCCACTGGATTTGTAGTCGATCTTCTAAAGCAAAAGGAATTGTAAGACATTATTATATGGAAAGAAATCGGATTAATCGGAAGGCTTTGACCTTCACTACTATTTTCTTATGCGGAACAGTTTTTTTGATTAAAAATCATAGCCTTCTGGGCAATCCCCCATTCTCACCAACTGTGAGTTTTGTATAGTCAGAAAAAAGAAAAAACTAATACATCCCAGATGCGGCTTCGGAGTGTGTTTAAGATGCGAACGAGCATCTTAAATACAGCGACTACAGAGCAGATGGGATGTATTAGTTTTTTCTTTTTTCGTCTACACGAAATCTACAAATTCGTATTTACCATTCGTATTTGTGTAGTTGTCCTTCGAGTTCAAGTTCTTTGAAGCCCTGCTGTCTTAATGCTTCATACAACACGATTGCTACAGAGTTTCCAAGATTCAGTGAACGGATATGATCGAGCATCGGGATACGAACAGCGGTTTCTTTATGTTCAAGCAGAATTTCTTCCGGAATTCCGGCACTTTCTTTTCCGAACATAATGTAGCAGCCATCTTCGTATTCTACATCTGTGTATGTCTGTTTTGACTTTGTTGTTGCCATGTAAATTTTTGCTCCGGGATTTTTCGCAAGAAAGTCTTCAAAGTTTACATAGGTGCGGACATCTAATTTATCCCAGTAATCAAGTCCGGCCCGTTTGAGCATTTTGTCGTTGATTTTGAAGCCAAGTGGCTCGATCAGGTGAAGAACGCTTCCTGTTGCTACGCAGGTTCTTCCGATATTTCCGGTGTTTGCCGGCATTTCCGGCTCATGTAATACAATGTTTACCATAATTATTCCTCGATATTTCTTTATTTACTACTATTATAGGTTTTTCTCTTTACGTAATCTTTCAACAAAGTTTGCTAAACGTCCTAATGCTTCTTTTAATTCTTCGATGGAATACGCATAAGAGATTCTAAGGAAGCCTTCTCCGCAGTCACCAAAAGCGGTTCCTGGAATGACTGCTACTTCTTCTTCGTGTAAGAAACGGTTTGCAAATTCATCGGAAGTCATTCCAAATTCTTTGATGCATGGGAACAGATAAAATGCGCCTTCCGGTTCAAAACATTTTAGTCCCATTTCTGAGAAAAGTTCTAATACAAATCGACGGCGTTGATTATATGCATTTCGCATAATCTGTACGTCTTCTTCTCCGTTTGTCATTGCCTCGATTGCGGCATACTGACTTGTTGTCGGTGCTGCCATGATCGCAAACTGATGAATTTTTAATATTTGCTGCATGATCAGTTCCGGACCTGTAGCAAATCCCATTCTCCATCCGGTCATAGCAAATGACTTACTGAATCCATTGATGATAATCGTTCTGTCTCTCATTCCCGGAAGTGAAGCGATAGAACAGTGATCTTGTCCGTAGGTAAGTTCTGCATAAATCTCATCGGAAATGACATACAGATCTTTTTCTTTTATAATTTCGGCGATTGGCTCTAAGTCTTCGCGAGTCATAATTGCACCTGTTGGATTATTCGGATAAGATAAAATTAAAATCTTTGTTTTATCTGTAATCGCGGCAAGTAATTCTTCGGGCTGTAATTTAAATTGATTCTCTTCTTTTAAATTAATCGTGACCGGAACTCCATCTGCCAGCTTAATGCAAGGAAGATAGGATACGAACGCCGGCTCCGGTAAAATAACTTCATCTCCCGGATTGATCATTGCGCGGAGTGCAAGGTCAATTCCTTCACTTCCGCCAACTGTTACTACGATTTCATGTACAGGATCATATTCTAAATCATATTTACGATACATGTAGTGTGCGATTGCTTTTCGAAGTTCTAACAGTCCGGCATTCGATGTATAAAAAGTGCGTCCCTTTTCCAAAGAATAGATGCCTTCCTCACGAATATGCCATGGTGTGTCAAAATCCGGCTCACCTACCCCAAGAGAAATCGCATTAGGCATTTCCTGTACCAGATCGAAAAATTTGCGGATTCCCGATGGTTTCATTTCCACTACTTTATCAGATAAGGGATTTCTCATGGTGTCACCTTCATTCTGTTCGTTGGTTCTTTATCAATAAGGATCATTCCATGATCTTTATACTTTTTCAGAACAAAATGTGTTGCCGTACCGGCAACTGCCTCTAATGTTGAAAGCTTCGTTGATACAAACATAGATACTTCTTTTAATGTTTTTCCTTCTAAAAAGATTGCAAAATCAAATGCTCCGGACATAAGATATATTGACTTTACTTCCGGATAGTTCGTAATTCTTTCCGCAAGTTTTTCAAAGCCTTGTCCTCTTTGTGGGGTAACACGAACTTCGATAAATGCGGTTACTTTTTCTGTATCTGTTTTATCCCAGTTAATCAGTGTAGGATAACCGCAGATAATGCCCTCATTCTCCATTTTTTCGATTTCTTCTAACACCATGCTCTCATCGGTTCCAAGCATGATTGCCAGATCATGCAAGTCTATTCTGCTGTTATTTTCCAGCATTTTTAAAATCTCATTACGCATCTGCTACTCTCCTTTATATTTTGTCACTATCAATATGATATCGTTACTATTACATCGTTGGCAATGCCTATTTATATTACAATAATTATACTTTATAATATTCATCCATTTTCGGGGGCTCTAAAAAACGAGCCTCTTCATCGTAATGTATCAGGCGGTCATTTCCTGATGTTGTCTGACCGATCACTGCCGATTCTATGCCAGCTTTCTGAAACTGTTCTACTAATCTGGCTCCATTTGCACAGGCAAGAAGCAAGGTTCCACCGGACCGAAGCATATATGGATTTAAATTAAAATATTCACATACTTCGATTGTATGTTGTCTGATCGGTATATTTTTTAAATCAACAGAAAGACCAACGTTCTTTGCGGCTGCCATTTCCCACAGTGCGGCAAAAATACCACCTTCTCTTACATCATGAATAGAAATAACTTCTCTTTCCTGTAAAATGTCAGATACTGCGGACATCGAACCATCATCAAATAAATGCTTTGCCGTTTCAATATAAGACGGCGCATATCTTTCTTCTAAACGATCCGCATGCTCCGTTGCAATCATTGCTGCTCCCTCTCTTCCGATAGTTCCTGCAATAACCAGATCTAAATTTGTATATTCTGCCCGGGCTCCCTCTTTTTTCTTTTGAATTCCCATTGCTGTCACAGATAAAATAAGAGTACTTACAAAAGGAGACACTGCTGTATGTCCTGAAATTACCAGAATGTCTTCCTGTGTACAAAGTGCATCGATCTCCTTCATTAAAAATTTTAACTGTTTTTCCTCTGTATCTTGTGGCATAAGAACGCTAAGTGAAATTGCCTTGATTTTTGCTCCGGCTGCCAGCATACTATTTACAGCGCCATAAACAGCTCTCTTTGCCGCAAATGTCCAGCCTTCTATCGGATTCACCGATAATGCTACCCCGGCATCCTCTGAAAATTCCGGCATAAAAAGAACCCCGGCATCCTCACCGGATGCCGGAGAGCCTTCTTCACTGTGATTATGCAACTGTCTTAGTACCGAGCGTTTTAAAATACTCTCTTTTACTTTTCCTATCCGCATAATATCTCCCGCACAGAGCAGGCATACACCTGCTCTGTTTTATCTATTTTTCATTCATTATTCTTCATTAATTACCGTTTGGCTGCTTCACATCGGCTTTGGCTTTATCCTCTGCCTTTGTTGTTTTCTTTCCAGTTTCTGTCGTTGGCTTTGGAACTTCTTTTTTCTTTGTTCCAACACGAACAACCGATGGCGTTGACATATAAGAACTGGAATTCACCTGTGTTCTCTTTGTCTCTTTGCCGTCTATGTATACAACCTTCCACAGCCTTGCTGTATAACCGGTACGTCCATTAGATTCCACAACACGCTTTCCTTCTTCCATCGTATTATCTTTAATCACTTTTTCGGAAGGACCTCTTACAGAAAGGGTCTGTGATACATATTCTACTTTACGGTTTGAAGCACGATATTCCTTACCATAAATAGTAAATGTAATACTGCTTCCACCTGCGGTTCCTTGAATATAAATCGGATGATCTAAATTATTAGTAAACTTTAAATCCTTATCTGTTCCGGAAATTGCCGCATCGGCAGATAAAGGAACATAATGAACCGTCATAGAATGATTTAAACGCTCTGTTACATTTAACTCTGCTCTAAGAACTGCATTATAAAGAGTCGTTGAAACCTGACAGATTCCACCACCATAGGTCTGAACTGTCTGCCCATTTGAATAAGAACCTGCAAGATGATATCCATTAGCCGCTGTAAATGGCGCAACTTTAGAATATACAGAGAAGGATTCTCCCGGATATAATACGGTTCCATTGATGAGACTTGCTCCATTCTCTACATTCGCACATCTTCCAGAAGCAGATCCAGCATAGGATGTTGTATATGTACCAAGTACATCCTTAATTGCAGAAAGCTCCTTCTTTGTGTGCTTTGCCTTATCTAAAGTATAATCCATCGGAAATACAACAGACTTATGATCCCAGTTCTTATTATCAAAAACTTCTGCAAGCTTCTCTGCATTCGCATCAAAATCGATAGCAATACCATGTACATGTTTTGTAATAACAAACTTACCATCTACACGCTTAATTGTCGCATCCTTCTTCTTTGCAAGAAACTTCTTTGCCTTCTTTGCGACAACCTTCTTTGTTTCTTCTTTATCTACAGAAAATGTAAGTGGAAAGTCGGTTCCTTTCTTCTCAAGCTCCCTGACTTCCATCACTCTCTTAAAAACATTACCTGTCTTCCCAAGATTATATGCTTCCTCTACCACATCCATGTTTGTACACTTCAAGCCGATATCTGAAAGAGGGAATGCGGTCTCCTTCTTCCTTACCTGTAATGTCACTGTTTCCTGTGATACTTGATCTACGTACTCCTGTACCTTTGCCTCCGCTTCTTTCTGCGTCATTCCGCCAACAGACATCCCCTGAATCGTTACTCCCGGATAAATCGCGTCAATATTAATATACTTAGAATAGTAATAATAAAATCCCGCTCCGGCGCCTGCTAAAAGAAGAAGAAGCAATACAAGAACAACAACCCCTATTCTTTTCTTCATCTCACACCTTTTCACTTTCTTTCTAAAACTTATCTATTGTATTCTCACATCTGATATAAACAAAACAGCTTTACAACTGCAGCAAAATTCTGGTCGTCTTCCTGCCAAAATACACATTGCCTACATCATCATCGGCGCTACTGTAGTGATTACCATTGCGATTACTACTATTGCTACTACAATCGTAGCGATTCTCTGTCTTCTCTTTGTACCATTTGACTTCATAATATATTCCTCTCTTTTAAATCATATTTCTGTACTTTTTTATAAAGTAAAAAACATCTTCAATGTTGAATAGTTACATTCTAAGCCATTTCTGTCTTACATTCAAGTATGTATTTTATTAGATTTTACCCTTTTGGGGCGAAACATTCCATTCCACAGTCCTTGCAGCACGATTTAACGGGTTTCTTTTATTATAATCAAACAAACAACATACTCTCTTTTCTACAATCGTTCCATTCTCCTCAAACTGCTTTATATCAATTTCAAATAGTTCAATATGACTCTGATTCGCTGCTTTTTTTGAATCATATGTACCTGCCTGTACTTCTTCTGGGAAAAGTTTTTCTCCCTGTTCTCTATACAGCATCTTCCATTCTTTCTTGTACTTTGCGGTATCTTTTGCCCACACTGGTCTTCCTTTTACATTTTCTCGAAGATACATATCATACAACATAATCTCATCTAAAATATTCCATCTGACTTCCTGCATATGTTCCCTTAAGAATTCGCGAAGAATATTATATTTTTCCAGACGATTATGATTCAATTTATGGTAACCTTTTTTCCGATAAGATGCTGAGAACATTTCATAAAAACGAAACGGACTTTCAAAAAATGGTACGGCATACTTCAATGTCAGCGCATACTGCCCACTATTATAATAAAGCTCTACCAGTTCCTCCACACCTTTTAATAAAATAATCTCATCATAAGAAAGCCATTTTGTGCCAAGCACTTCATACGGAGACTGATTTCTATAGATAATGTCGTATTTTTTAACTTCCTCTTCCATCACTGTCCCCTTCAGAACTTTAAGGAACCCTAGCTGAAGCTGATCTGGTTCATGTGCATACAGATCATTAAAAGACTTTCCAAAGCTCTCATAATCTTCATAGGGAAGCCCCGCGATCAAATCCAAATGCTGGTGAATATTTCCCAGTTTATGTACTCTGTCCACATAATGAAAAAGCTTATCTAAATCCATATGCCGATGAATCGCATCAACCGTCTCCCCATTCGTAGACTGCACTCCGATTTCAAGCTGGATCAGACCCGGCCGCATCTTTGCAAAAAGTTCCAACTCTTCCTCTCCAAGCAGATCCGAAGAAATCTCAAAATGAAAATTCGTAATACCATTATCATGTTCCACCAGATAACTCCAAATATCAATCGCTCTTTGCCGATTACAGTTAAATGTCCTGTCAACAAACTTCACCTGCGGAACCTTTGCCTCAAGAAATGCATCCAGCTCCTTTTTCACAAGCTCCAATGAACGGAACCGCACCGTCTTATCCACAGAAGAAAGACAGTAACTGCAACGAAACGGACATCCCCTGCTTGTCTCGTAATATAAAATCTTATGCTCAAAAAGATGAAAATCTTCATACACAAAAGGAATCGTATCCATATTCATCAAAGCAGCAAAACCTGTATTGATGATTTTCGATTTACTCTCCATACTACTCTCGCCAATTTCCAATGCTGATTTTTCGGAAAAATCCCGAACGGCGATTCCCTGTAACTTCTGAAGTTTTGCCATATCTATATGATTCGTTGAGTTGGTATTCTCTTCTCCTGCGAAATATTTATCTTCTAGCGCAAAACGAATCAGTTCAGAAAAAACTTCTTCTCCCTCTCCCTGCATAATAAGATCAAATGCTGAATTCTGCTCTAAAAATTTATTCGCCGCATAAGAAACTTCCGGACCTCCAGCCCATATTTTTACAGCAGGGCTTACCTTCTTAAGCTCTGCTGCTAACTCTCTTACAAAAGAAATATTCCAGATATAACAGGAGAAAATAACCACATCGGCCTTCGTCTCATATAAATCCTGTAAAATATCCTCTACATAATTATTAATCGTATATTCTTTTAAAATAATCTCCGCTCCCGGAATCTTCTTCCTGTCTGCATATGCTTTCAGGCTGAAGATTGCCAGATTTGAGTGGATATACTTTGCATTAATTCCGCATAATAAAAAGCGCATTACATACTCCTTCCAACAAAATTCAAGTCGAGCAGGTTCTTTTATTCAATACGGGATTCAAATAGAACTTCCTGGCTCTGTCTGAATAAAAAACCTACGGAAATGTACTCCGCAGGCTGATTTTCATTCGAACGTTTTCAGTATAACATGAGATGAGCGTTTTTAATAGGGGAATGTTGTTTAAATGGCTAAACTGACGCCCCTTATCCTCTGTAATATACAAAATGCTTCGTATCACTGCGTCCAAACTGCTCAACCGCAGCTTGAACTTGCTCTAAGGCGCATTTTTGTATATTACAGAGGATAAGAGGGCTGTCCATTCTTAAACCTCCTAACTACAAACTCCCAATCTGGCAAGTCTGTTAGAAACTTAGAAAAGTGAATTAATGAACTTTAGTTTTCTATAAAGCTATAATCTTCTGAACAATTTCAAAAAAACCCCTTGCATTTTCAAAAAAACTATGCTAGAATAAATTTCGTTGTGAGACAGCACAGCATATGCGGGTGTAGTTCAATGGTAGAACACTAGCCTTCCAAGCTAGATACGTGGGTTCGATTCCCATCACCCGCTTTTATTTTTTCAAAGTTGTTAAAACATTTCAAATAGTTCTTGACAATTAGAAAATATATGATATACTAAATACAGTTGAATAATTCATTTAAGTTTTATGCACGAGTGGCTCAGTGGTGGAGTATCGCCTTGCCAAGGCGAGGGTCGCGGGTTCGAATCCCGTCTCGTGCTTTTTTTGTTGTCTTTTTATTCAACTAATTTATACTAGAATTAAATTTGGAGATGTTGCATTATAATAATATACTGCAGCATCTCCATTTTTTCACTTACTGGTAATTAGCTATCTTGTAAACGAAATGATAAATTTTTAATCCATATAAAATAAGAACTTGCCAACAGGATACTTGATAAGAACCACGTTATACCAAAGAAACTATATTTAACATTTGACCACAGCATATACGCAGCAAACAATACTATCGCAATATAAAACAAAATACTTACAATCTTCCATATCAGCGAATCATCGGACGAATAACAAATTTTTCTTATATCAACATATTCATTAGTTTGATATATCAAGGTGATGATAATCACTGCGATAGAACTAATAATTTTTATAATAGCTGCTCCATAATTCCACATTATAGGAAAGATCAACAATACTATTGTATTACTAACTTTAGAACCATCCGCCGTATCCATCATAATTTTTACATATTCATAAATAAAATTCTTTCGTTTGCCATAGGCGGAAACCCACTACCTTTAGGTGGTGGGAGGAGCCTTGTTAACTGTTACCCAATATGCTACAATAGCCGTAGCAGTTCTTAAAGAGAAAACCGTTAGATGTGCTGCTCATTAAAGACACTCTTTTGTACATTGACAAGATATGAGGTTGCAATACGAAATTCGTGTATTGCGTAAAATCTTAACCGTAAAAGATTTTTTTACTGTATAGCATGGGAAGTTTAGTACCTGATACAGTTACAGATGAGCATGTCTTGTCTGTAAAGGGTGCTGTCAGCCGCCCTATGATGTAACGCCACTTTAGATAGCAATATCTATCGGGGATTAAAGGTCGGAGGTGTAATCCGTTAGTACGACTGGGCAGTTACAAGCCCATGACCTTTAGGTCGTGGGTAGTTGACAAGATAGTAAGTAATTAAGCCATATTAAAAATAAAATAAATACTAAAAATGTCTTCTTTTTCATTACCTCGCTCCTTTAATCTAGATGTATTATTTAACATCTTCTATTGATTGCGTTGAAGCTTCTTCGGCAGCTTCCTGTTGATCTTCTTCACCTGCTTTATCATACCATTTTTGTGCTTCTTCTCCTTCTAACGTAGTGAATGTACCATCTCCATTAGGAATATCAACTCTTATGACCTTTCCTTCCTGGTCAACAGAAACAGACTCATCAACCATATTACTTGTTTCTGACTGGCCTGTAAAAGTACAAGCATTTAATGACAATGCTATTGTCACTGCCATAACCAGTAATATTTTTTTCATGATAGACCTCTTTTCGTTTTACTTTTTTGCTTTCTTTAAGGTAGTATTACTTTTTTATAATACATCTCTTCTTCCATGTTTTCAAGATAAATCACTTCAAGTTAATGATTATTTTTTTCATTCAAGTCGAGCAGCCGCGCGACTTGGCGCCTGATTCTGGTCAGCGTAAGCTGACATATTCTTTACAGAATCACTGCGCATCCTCGCGGAGCGTTTATCTCAGTCGGAGATTGGATTCCCACTAAGACAAATTTGCTGTCACTCACCACCTGAAAGAGGTGGGAGTCTTCTCGACTGAGATAAAAAAAGAAGCCAGCTATATAACCGACTTCTTCTAGAGCGTGTAAAAAATTCTCTGGTCAAAATTGATTCAACCTATCTCTTACAATGACTTTCTAAACTCTTCTTCAATCCCTATAATTGTTTCGATCAAATCATCTGCACTTTGATACTTATATCTTCCAAACATAATTCCCCAGTCTATCATGAGTGACAGTACCGTTGCATTACGTTTGGCATCTTTGTTCTCAATCACATCAAAATCCGGATATGGTATATCACTTACAGAGCGGAACCAGTTCACCATGCTGGCATATCCCGGCATGTCCACCATAACTTCCTGTAAAATGCTTTGTAACAGTCCCTGCTGTCCGCGGTATCTTTCCTTCACACTTCTTTCCCAGCATAAAGTAAATGTCTTCATATATGTTTCGATTAATGACTTAATCGTTGCTAACAGATATGCCTTAAACTGCTTTCTGTTCTGCTCGGACGGGAAGCGTTTAAAGCAGGCTGCACAGTACTGGGAAATGAGGTTGCCAACCAGATAGCCGAGGTCGTAACCAAATGGTCCCATAAAAGCAAATTCCATATCAATGACCTTCATCTCATCTCGTGAAGCTAAAATATTCGATGTATGTAAATCTGCATGAATCAATCCGTCTGCATGGCTCATAAACTTACGGCGGAGCTTATAAAGCTCTGTGCGGTATCTGGAATCTTTACTGAACTGACTTGCAAAATCTGCAAAGTTATTCCCTAACGAATAATCAACATCGCAGCCAAAGCAATCTAAAAACATCTGATCTTCCATAATCCTTCGAAGTTCTGTATTCTCAAAATGCTTCTGCAGTCCACGATACTTCTCACGAGACAAATAATATTCTGATGTACAGAATTCGGTCTTCGCCATAAACTCACCGCACTGACGGCCAAGCTCCGGGAACATCTTGTTCTTATTTAACTGAAAACGGACAACCTTCAAATCCGAAACATCTTCCATCACAAAAACATTATTCTCTCTGTCCTGAAACTTAAGATACGGCACATACTCCGGTGTGATCGCATAAAAAATACGCATACTGTTGTACTCTAACCGATTACGGTACGTTGCGATCTCCTGCTGGCTTACTCTGCTGATATCCGTTCCCTGCTTCAATACCAGAGATTCCTTCGGTGTCTGCACTCTGTAAATGTAATTCACATAGCCATCTCCATCTTCTTCCTCTGTTCCCTCTCCAACCATACTAATATTCACAGGGAGAGAATCATCAAAATCCGGCAAATGCTCTTTTAAATATGGAATAATATTTTCCTTCGTAATCTTAATCATACAATTCCCCCAATAATCTTCTATCCGAATCTATATCATATAGACAAACTTTCTCATGATTATTATAGCCTAATATTATGAATAAAAAAAGCAAAATGTTTGTCTGTGAGGTGGGAAAAAATGTGGCATTGGGGACAGACGAAAACCTGAAAATCCTCATATATCACAAATGCTTCGTATCACTACGTTCAAACTGCTCGTCCGCAGCTTGAACTTGCTCTAAGGCGCATTTGTGATATATGAGGATTTTCAGATTTTCTGTGTATTGAACATTCCATGTTTGCCACTTCACAAGCTAGATGCTGTGAAGATTAACCCCAATTGCTGTGACTCATATTATGAATAATATTAAATTTGATTCCTTCTGGCATTCTTTATTTTCTCAAAAAAGGCAATAAAAAAATGCCCAGAACCGGAATCGAACCAGTGACACGAGGATTTTCAGTCCTCTGCTCTACCAACTGAGCTATCTGGGCATTCGTTGTATTGCTACAACGTCTAATATTTTACTTTATAAAGTAAATTTTGTCAATACAAAATGCATAAAAAACTCTAAAAAATTCAAAATTCTTATTCTCCGTACTCCGCGATCCACTCCGCAACCGTAGAGAATATTTCTTTATTCAGACTGTAATATGTCCACTTGCCATTCTTTCGAGCCTTTACCGCTCCTGCCTGCAATAAAATTCTCATATGATGTGACAAAGTAGACTGTCCAAAGTCCATCTCATCTAAAAGTTCGCTGGCGTTATATTCCCTTTCACGAAGTAATTCAAGAATCCGCAGTCGATTTTCATCCGACATAGCCTTTAGTACTCTTGCGTGAACAACAAACTTTTTATTCATATTATATATGATACTCCTTTCACTCCGCACCGCCTATAGAAGTGAACGTTTTCTAATCTACAGTCACTTCTATAAGCGAATACCATAAACATCTGCGATGCTAAAACTCCGGCGAGCTTTGCTTAAATCTCCCAGATTCCTTCCTTGTTCTCCGTTGTCTGAAGCTCAATCTTCTTATCAGAATCTTTAATCTTGATTTCTGGATTCTTTACGATTACCTTTGTATGTGCCGGAACAGACTTCGTTACAAACGCTCCACCTGCTACGATAACACCCTCACCGATTTCTGTCTCTCCACCAAGAATACTAGCTCCAGAATATACCGTAACATTATCTTTAATCGTCGGATGTCTCTTCTTACCCTTTAACTTCTGTCCACTTCTTGTAGAAAGCGCACCTAAAGTTACTCCCTGATATAACTTCACATTATTACCAATCTCTGTTGTCTCACCAATTACAACACCAGTTCCATGGTCAATAAAGAAGTATTCTCCAATCTGTGCGCCAGAGTTAATATCGATTCCAGTACGGCTATGTGCATATTCCGTCATAATTCGAGGAAGGAATGGCACATCCTGTGTATACAACTCATGAGCGATTCTATAAACAAAAATAGCAAACAGCCCCGGATAAGAAATCACAACATCCTCTCTGCTCTTTGCAGCAGGGTCACCGTCAAATCCGGCCTGCACATCTTTTAAAAGCATCTGCTGTACATATGGAAGCCTCTTAAAAAATTCCTCACAGACTTCTTCTGCCCGCTCACTGATTTCTTCCTCTGTATACTTTTCATAGTCTCTATAATACAAAGAAATCTCAATCTGCGGTTTTAACTTACCATAAATATCTGTCAGACGGTCACCGATAAAATACTGCGGAGAAATCAACGCAATATTCTCCTCTCCAAAATAGCCAGGGAACATTATCCTCTTTAAATCTTTTAAAATACGAATAATACAAGAACGATCAGGAAGACATCGTTCCCCCCTTGATACGATAAAATCTGTTTTATGGCAACTTTCCGTCATCTGAACGGATGCATTCAAAATAATGTCTTTCATTGTCTCTTTCATAATTTAAGTCTCCCAACAAATTTTCAGAAGCATCTACTCCTCACTTACAATATAAAGGGCATACTTCTGAGGTATATTGATATACCTATATTTATGCTAAATTATAACAAACAACTACAGAAAATACAATTCCCAAATACTAATTTGATGGACTAAAGAGACGAAAAGCAGAAATTTGATATAGAAGAAAATGTGAAGATAGTCGCGGCGTAGAAAATGCCTGACCGGCATTTTTACTGGCTCCGACATCCCATTTTCTTCTATATCAAATTTCTACTTTTCTGCTATTTGGCTCCAGAAGGAAATTAGTATTTGGATTTGAGGAAGAATAAGGGGATTGTCCAGAAGGCTATGGTTTTTAATCAGAGAACGGTTTCGCCATAAGAAAATATTCTTCATCTGGAGCCTTTATTGTCAATCCTTTAGAATTTAATTTTCCGGAAGACCATAGTCTTCTGGCACATTCCATGTTGTTAAACCGTAGATTTAGATAGTCAGAAAAAAGAAACAATACCCTATCCCAGATGCGGCTTCGGAGCGTGTTTAAGATGCGAATGAGCATTTTAAACACAGCGACTACAGAGCAGATGGGATAGGGTATTGTTTCTTTTTTCGTCTACACGAAATCTACAAATTAGTATTTTAGAAGCCGCCTCCAGAAACATCGAGCTTTCCGTCGTCGTCTGCTGCTGTTCCGTTTGAACCACACCAGTTACACACAACTTTATCGGAGCCGTCATAGCAGCTTACTTTTCCGCAGTTTCCGCAGACAAAACACTTCTTTGCTCCACAGTAAGGGCAGCCTGGGTATTCTTCGTCTGTGTAAAAGCTTCCGGTAAAGTTGATTTTATCGAAGCCTTCTTTTTCTGCAGTTTCTTCTTTTAATTTAAAGGCCCATGTACGAACCCAGTCATTATCTCTTTTTTCAATTCGAATTCCGTAAAGCTTATCCTGTGCACATTTTGCCAGAATTACGCTTGCCTCTTTCTTCATTGCGCTGTCTCTCCTTCCTGATAAACGAAAGCAATGGAAATATCGTCTCCGCTGCCTTCTCTCGTTCTCTTTTCAAAATTCCGTTTTAAACTCTTTTTCATTTTTTCGGTATCATGAAACATATGGGAAAGTAATCCATGATATTTTAAAAAGTCTTCTTCGCTTGCAAATGATTTAAACAGTCCATCTGTGGATACAAATAATGCCTTTACTTTTTCTGTTGTATACCAGTGTTCAAAAAAATGTATCGCATCGGTATTACAGAGGGAAGATGTATAGTTTGCGTGGGAATTTTTATCCTCGATCGGGATAAATAATCCGTCATTCTCTCCGAGTACGACAAACCCTCCGTCACCGAGGATCATTCCGTAAGAAAAGTCTTTTGTCAAAACCGTTGCCAGTACGGTACTCCCGTAAATAACGGCTGTTCTTAGTCTGCCTTTTGCCTTTTCGGGAATCTTACTTTCTTCTTCCTCTGTGAGTGGGTTTTCTAAATGATATTCCTCTACCGCTTCTCTCCACTTCATTAAAATCTGTTTTTCCATCTGGGCCAGAATAAATTCCGGATGTTTGAAAAACTGTTCTTTAAAATCAGAACGGTTCATATAATTTTTTAATAACTTTGTCGTAATCTTTACAGCAATCCTCGAACCCACATCACTGCGGAAATGCTTGGCACTGCCATGTCCATCTGCTACTACGGCTATGGCAAACTGATCGGTAACTACGGTTCCCGAACTATCCTGACAGACAATGCCCTTTCTAATATGGCTGTCTCCGATTACTGTAGAATGTACTCCCTGAAACATTCTACCATCCCTCATCAAATTCAATATCCATATCGCCAAGATCGGTAAGATCGTCTACTCCCATGATATCCTGTTTCATTTCCTGTACAGCTTCTATCATCTGTTCCTTCTTTGCTCCTGCTACTTCTGCAAGAGAACGCTCACCGGTCGCATCGGTAAGTGTCATGCTCGTGCTTCCGATCTTAGAAGAAGTAACCGCGATTTCACGAACAAGCTTTTTCAGCATTTCTGCACCGCATGCCTGAAGTACTAATTCTTCATCATCCGTAAATTCTCGAAGTACGTCAAGATCGACATTGGAACCAATTGCCAGTGCAATCTTTAAACCATACTGGAACCAACGGTTTTTCTTTAACATTTCAAAACCTTTTTTGTAGTTATCTGTCGGATATCCGTCAGTCATCAGAAAGATAACCGGTGCATAGGAAAGGGAAGGTGCTCTTAAGAAACTGTTTCTTGAAAGCTTCTGACAAAGCTCTTCACAGGCATCTCCCAGATCGGTTACTCCATCTGCAGAAAGATTCTCCCATCTCTGATATTCTTCGATCAATACCGGTTCCGGTGTAATCCATTCACAACCGGAAGAAAACGACATTACAGCAACTTTTACATCGGTTCCTGCCTCACCGACACCGATCAATTCCGGTAAAATATCTCCCATAACACGATTTAAAGATTCCAGCTTTGAACCTTCCATACTTTTTGAAGTATCTACCAGGAAAAAAATGACCATACTTTTTTTGGCAGGCGGCATAGTCTCTAACGGATCAATTGCCTCTATACTCTGTTCTTCAAACTGTCTGCTCATCCTCATCTTCCTTTCTCTCCTCCGTCTGCTGTACCAGACGAAGATTCCATTCTTCACCCAATTCAAATCGGACAGACATTCCATTCCAGATAGGAATTCCCTGTCCATTTGGAATATCTTTTAATTTCCCGTCAGGATAAAATCCTCTCCAGACACCCTGACTTACATTTTTAATACCATACAGGCCTTTTTTCTGGCGATTCTCCACGATCAGACCTGTGACCGTATCTTTATCCATCGGATTCCGACCGGTCTGACACTCATAAAGCTTCTCCCCTTCTGCAAGAAGAATCCGGTCTAATCCGTTCGTTAATGGATAATAAATCTTTCCACACTTCGGACAGACCAATGTTCCGTTCTCCTTTTGCAGCAATCTATAAGAAAATCCATGAAATCCGCAATGGCAGGACTTATAATCCATCGCCATTCTTACAAGAAGCTGCTTCCAGTCCACCTCTGTCGGTCGAAGTTCTCTTAGTCTTCCGCCATCAAGAAATGCCTTCTGGAACATCTTTTGTAAAATCTCTGGATATTCATTCCAGTATTGAATCAATTTATCCTGAATTCCCTTAACCGGAATATTCTCCTCCTCACCCGGTTCCATGCAAAAACGTCCTTCTTTTGCCCGGAACAGTTCCTTTTCCTCTGGAGAAAGGAAACAGCGGTTCACCATCTTTTTCCCTTCAAATGGGGAACCTGTATGAAAGAAATATTCAAATAAATATACCGCCATGAAATAACGGTCTGTCTCAAAAGAATAACATTCTCTGAATGTTTCAACATCTTCAGAACCTTCCTGTTCTTCTGGTCCTTCTGCAAGGAATTCTACTAACTCAGGAGCAAGGAACTCCGTAAAATCTGTCTTTTCGACATCAGGAGCCTGCACATAGGCTTCGCCAAGAAGCTCTTCCCCTTCAAAATGAAATGCTCCACTTTTCAGATTAAAATAAAATGCTTCCGGAGAAATACTACAGTAAACCTTACCGTTTTGATGCAGCTCTTCAAAAAAACGGGCAAATTGATATGCTCCTTCTATCATCGCATTCATTGAAGAAAAATATGCCGCTCTTAAAACCTTTTTTCCGGTTTCTACGTCTGTTACAAGCTGTCTTTCGTCACATATTTCTGCAAGAGAAACCCAGCCATTTTTATTAAATACACTCATCCTATCCTCCTACCTACAGGAGAATCTTTGCGATCAGATTATCTCCAAAATCAATCTCTAAGCCCGTCCAGATCGGTACGCCCTTGCCCGGTGCAACTTCTCTGATGGAATTATCCGGAAACTTTGCCTTCCAGACATCATCTGACATATTTTTAATACCGAACAGCCCCTTCTTTAAACGATTCTCAATTACCATTCCTGTTACCGATTCAAAGTCATCACTATTCTTCGTCGTCAGACATTTATAGAGCTTTGCACCAAGATTCAACGGAAGTTCATAATCTTTTACCCCCATTGTATAAATAGTACTTCCACAATTACGGCAACGCAGTGTATGCTCCCCTGTCTTTTCAAAAGAAGAAGAAAATGCCGTCTTTCCACAGCTACAGTGAATAATATCAAGCTTTAACTGAATGAGCATCTGAATCCAGCTCTTTTCAATAATTCTGGCATTCGGCTCCTGAATTCCATACGTAAAAGATAATGTAAATGCCTCTCTGATAAAGTCCGGGTAAATCTTCCATAACTTGATCACATTATCATGGACACCGTTTACCGGGCGATTCGATGCATTGCTCGGATCATAAATAAATACCGGATCCTTTCCGTAATGGATCAAATCATTCTCCTCTGTCATAACAACGCACTGCAATACTTTACTTCCTTCTAACGGGTCTCCGCGGAAAAATAATTTAAATAAAACGACTGCCAGTGAATATCTATCTGTCAGCACATCTGGCTTTGCAATACCACGCACAACTTCCGGTGCCATAAAGCCAGGCATTCCTCCGATTCCAAAGTTATCTCCATCTGCCGCTACGTTATCGCAGTCGCAAACTAAAACATCCCCTGTTTTTGTATCAATAAAAAATCCGCCATCGTTTAGATCCTGGTAACTCTTACCCGCAAGGTGCAGTGCTCGGAATGCCTTAACGATATTAATTGCTGCTGTGAGCATCACATCAAGAGAAGCAAACTTCACCTTGATCTTTCTTGCCGGCTGTCCTTTTACCCGAGGCTTTTCCCAGCGATATCCATTATAAATATCCGTAAAAGACTCGTAGCCTGATGGTGCAAGACGCATCAGATAACCAAAAGCTCCGTTCTTCTTCGTTTCTGTCAGGAATAACGGCCAGATAAACTGCTTTCCGCCTTCCGGCGCACCATCTTCAATGTTCTTACGAAGATTATTACGAAATGCCTCCGGGTTCTTTATCCGACTGATAAAATACCATTTAAGCGCATATTCTCTGCCATTATAACGCACAAGATAAACAATACCCTGCCCGCCTCGTCCAAGCTCTCTTGAGACAACGGCCTCGCCGCCTGCCTCTATTGGAATTCTCTCTCCAATCTTTAACTCTCTCATCTATGTTCTACCATCCTTCATCGTAATTCACAGCACCAAGATCCACTGCTTCACCAAGAATATCCTTTGCTCCTGTCCGAATCTCTTCCACAAGAACCTGCTGCTTCGCCTGTGCCACAGCCTCCTCTGCCGGCTGTCTTCCATTCGAATCAACTAAAGCAAGACTGCGGCTTCCAATCTGAGAAGAAGTGACCGCTAAAAGTTTAATCAATTCCCTAAGCTGATCTGCATTCTTTGCCTGGACAGCAAGCTCATCGTTCCCGGTAAATGCACGAAGTACATCCATATTTACCTTAGAACCGATACCAAGCGCAATCTTTAGCCCATGCTGAAACCATTTATTCTGTTTTAATGTATCAAGCCCTTTCTTCCAGTCATCATTCGGAGAACCGTCGGATAACAAGAATATAACCGGCGCAAAAGAAAGGGAAGGAGAACTTAAAAATGTACTGCGCGAAAGCTTCTTAGAAAGCTCCAAAAATGCATCTCCCATAAACGTAAGACCGTCTGCTTCCAGACGATTCCAGTACTGATATTCCTCAATCTTCACCGGCTCCGGTGTCACCCACTCTACATCTGTAGAAAACTTCATGATCGCGATCTTCACATCTGTAGAAGCCTCGCCAACACCAATCAATGAAGGTAATAATTCCTCCATCGTACTATTCAAAGAACCAATCTTCGTTCCCTTCATACTGCCGGACACATCAATCATAAAAAAGATTGTCATACTCTTCTTCGCCGGTTCCATCGTATCAAGGAAATCCTCCTCAGCCGCATCTGCCACTTCTGATACTTCCGGTGTGTCAAAAACAAGACTTCTGCTCATTCGATTCTTTTTCAAAAGAATCTCATCATCATCTACTTCATTTAAATCAAGCCACTTTGGCATAAAAGTACCCCCTTTGGAATTATCTTTTCACGTGCTATGACAAGACCAGAATTTCTCTTCTAGTCTTTAACGCCATCCTGTCACCATTATATAACAATTTACCTATTTTACAAACTGCTTTATCTAGTTCTTTGAGATAAATTCTTGCACGAAAATTTGTAAGGTTGAAGAATTCAAGACGAACCCGCATCTCCTGTAATTTATAAAAATGCTTCGTTTCACTGCGTCCAAGCTGCTCATCCGCAACTTGAACTTGCTCTAAGGCGCATTTTTATAAATTACAGGAGATGTGGGTTCTGTGTATTTCAATCCTGCAAATTAATTCATTCAAGAATGCCCCTATTTCATTTCATGGAAAGCTATACTCTTATGAATGATATCCAAATCCTACAACATGAATTCTAATTTTGCTTCTCCAGCCAAAGCACAGCCATCTGGAAATAAAAGAATCTATATTTGTGGCCTCGGAGCAAGTGTTGGATACGAGCGGTTAGAGTGAGTATTCAACACGCTGCGACTAAAGTCACAAATATAGATTCTTTTATTTCCAGATGGCGTCTACTTTGCCTGCGGCAAATTACAATTCACAATTATTCACTGTTCTTGGGAATGGTATCGCATCTCTGATATTAGAAATTCCGGTCAGATACATAACACATCTTTCAAATCCAAGTCCGAATCCAGAATGATGTGTGGAGCCATACTTACGAAGATCTAAGTAGAACTGATAGTTCTCCTCATCTAATCCAACTTCTTCCATACGTTTTCTAAGCAGATCATAATCATCTTCTCTCTGGCTTCCTCCAATGATTTCTCCAATACCCGGTACAAGACAATCCATTGCCGCTACCGTCTTACCATCCTGATTCAGCTTCATATAAAATGCCTTGATCTCCTTTGGATAATCGGTTACAAAGACAGGACGTTTAAACACTTCTTCTGTAAGGTATCTCTCATGCTCTGTTTGAAGATCCGTTCCCCATGATACTTTATATTCAAATTCATCGTTATGTTTCTCAAGAATCTCTACAGCCTCTGTATATGTTACATGTCCAAACTCTGCGTTCAGCACATGATTCAGTCTGTCTTTTAATCCTTTGTCAACAAACTGGTTCAGGAAATCCATCTCTTCTGGAGCATTCTCCATAACATAGGAAATAACATATTTAAGCATTGCTTCTGCTACTTCCATATCATCTTTTAAATCTGCAAATGCCATTTCCGGCTCAATCATCCAGAATTCTGCTGCATGACGCGCAGTATTAGAATTCTCTGCACGAAATGTAGGTCCAAAAGTATACGTATTGCGGAATGCCTGTGCAAATGTTTCTGCATTAAGCTGTCCGCTTACTGTCAGATTCGTTGGTTTGCCAAAAAAGTCCTGTGTAAAATCAACCTTTTCTTCTTTATCCTTTGGAATATTATTCAGGTCAAGTGTTGTCACCTGGAACATCTCTCCTGCACCCTCACAGTCACTTGCTGTTATAAGTGGTGTATGCACATAAACAAAGCCTCTCTCCTGGAAAAACTGGTGAATCGCATAAGCCGCCATAGAACGGATGCGAAATACTGCCTGGAACGTATTCGTTCTTGGACGAAGATGAGAAATTGTTCTTAAATATTCTAAGCTGTGACGCTTTTTCTGAAGTGGATAATCTGGTGCAGAAGCACCCTCTAAAGTAACAGATGTTGCCTGAATCTCAAACGGCTGCTTTGCCTGCGGTGTAGGAACAAGAATTCCTTCTACGATCACTGCAGCTCCTACATTCATTTTAGAAATTTCCTGAAAGTTGGCAAGTTTTTCTTCATACACAACCTGAATCGGCTTGAAAAATGTTCCATCATGAAGTACTAAAAATCCAAAATGTTTTGAACCACGAATGCTTCGAATCCATCCGCCAAGCTTCACCTCTTTATTTAAAAATTGTTCACTGTTCTTATAAATCTCTCGAATTGTCATGATATAGCAATCCTTTCTTATAATTATTTTTAATTATTTTTGGATATGTATTCTAATTACTTTTAATTAGAAAATCCCGCTTCTATTTTATCGCAAACCTCGCTGAATTGCTACTGTTTTTTGACTCTGTTTTCATCATTTTTATATCCATCTTTTTACTTTGTATATATTACAGGACTGATTGGTTAATGTATTAGATATGTACATAATATAAACCCTTCTGCCAGAAACAACCTTTATCCCTTCCGGCTCTCTGTAAGAAAGTCTTTTTGCCCCACGAATCACTACTCTTCTGCTGGCTCCTGAATCAAAATCATATCTACGAATCCTTGTCGGATGATATACCGCAGAACAGTTATATTCCCGATTATATGCCTTCAAAAAAGACCTTCTTGGACTTCCGTCTATTGTATAAACGGAACTTCCATACAGATCAAATCCCTGAAAATCCCCATAAGTAGCGTCAATACTAAATCTCTTTACAGGGCCTCTCGGATTAATAAACTTTCCGTCAATCAGATTGTAAATCTGAAAATACTGTCTGTTATTATATGTATAACGTACTGCCATCTGTGTATTATCTTCACTAATTGCCGGATAAATATTTGTCATATACTTACCAATTCTTATATCCGGAATCTTATATCGGATTGCTCCATGTTTTCGAAGTGTTGTGTTTTTCCGATACGGAAATCCTGAGATTGCTCTAGATACGTCACTTCCCTTTTTACAGTCACTGCCTGTCCATAACCAGGTTCTTCCATTCACCGTAGAACAATCCAGATTCGTTGCATGTCCAAATCTTTTTAAATCCATATGATCCCTCGTATAGCGCCCCAGCCCTCTGTATTTCACCCTGGTAATCCGCAGATTCCCACAGTAGGGCTTTGTCATCTGTATATAATAATAATATTTCGAATCCATCGTAAATGACTGGATCCATCTTTTTGATGCAAGCTTTGTAACCTTTCGCACTACCTGAAGGTCACTAGATGACGGTTCTCTTGGCGTCACATCCCGCTTTACTATCTTTGCCTCTACTTTTACGCAATGACTCTGAAATGCAGCACAAAAACCAAATGCCAAAAACATCATCCACAGTATCTTTCTTTTTTTTGTTCTCATATGTCTTTCCTTTCTTTTAATCTAATTTATTATTCAAAAATGCCTCATCATTCCTGCTGCAAGATGGCTTCATGCAACGTAGCAGCTTACTGGTCATTTTTAACTTTTTACATAGTTAAACTGTAATTTTTTTATAAAATGTAGTATAGTATAATTACTATATATGTGTAGCAAAGAGGAGGTATACTATGAAAAAAACGGACGAACAGGAAAGGAATATAGCCTCCCGGCTGTATAACCTCGATAAAAAAGTTTATGAAACGACCGGCAGTACTTTAGGTCGTGTTTTTCCTTCCAGTCCATCGTTCGCTTTAGAGAAAATTATCGATTCCCTTAAGATTAACCGGGAATATTTTCTTAAAAACGAAATGACCCTGATCGCCAATATGATCGGTACAATCAAAGATGAGGAGAAATCTGCCCCACTCAAACAGGAATATGACGAATTAGAGAAGGATATTCTCGCCTATAACCCTGCTATTATTTTACCACACAGTATCGATAATAACGATGCTGTTGCCTCTCGTCGTTTTTCTTCTGATAATAATCTTATCATATGTATCAGCAGACAGTTCGGTACTGGAGGCCACACCATCGGGTTTGAACTTGCTCAACGTCTTGGCATCGCTTACTACGATAAAGAGATTATACACTTAGCTTGTGACCGAATGGGGTTAAATTCAAAAGAAATTGTAGATTATGGCATTGATAGTTCTGGAAGCAGCCGCGGAATACTGAGTAATCTTGGAAAAGCTTCTAAAAAGTTCTTCTCCATACAGTCTGATATGCTCTTTTTCACCCAAAGTAATCTTATCTGCGAAATGGCCGCACAGGAAAGCTGTATTATCATGGGACGATGTGCTGATGTCGTTCTCACCAATAATAACATCCCTCATCTTTCCATTTTCTTATCTGCTCCATTTAAAGAAAGAGTAAAATACGAAATGGGTATTGCTGCCTGCGACTATAAAACCGCTTCTGCTAAAGTAAAAACAATGGATCAGGAACGAAAGAATTATTATCAGTATTACACAGGCCGTCAGTGGGGATACGCTGGCAATTATGATCTATGTGTAAATACATTCTTTTACGGACACGATGAGACAATTCAGGTGCTTTACGATATGGCCGAACTATCCTGCAAGAAAAATTAATTGGAGGACACTATGAAATTTCACAGAGTTTTACTATTTACTTCTATCCAGATGGATATCACACCGGTAGGCGGTGATCTCCACGTACTTCTTACCTGTGGTGGTGAAAACCGCCTTGGATGTACCGCATTTTCCACACCGCTTCCAGACACTGACCCTGTCGAATGCGAAACATCTGTCATTACAGATGTAGAAAATCCAGAAGATCTCTTCTGCCCATACATTGCAGAAAACCTCTGCAAAAAGACCGGTCAACGCGTACTATGTACTGGTGGCATCTTTGTTGAGGAACCAGACGAGCATCAGATTGATAAACTTTATGAAAATATCGATGAAATGATAATGGACTGGGTACATTTTTTAGATTAATTTAGAGGAATAGACGAAAAAAGAAATACTACCATATCCCATCTGCTCTGTAGTCGCTGTGCTTAAGATGCTCATCCGCATCTTAAGCCCGCTCCGAAGCCGCATCTGGGATATGGTAGTATTTCTTTTTTCTGTGTTTTGGCTCCAGAAGGAGCGGCTACATTAGTCTTTGGTAGGGATGAAGGAGGAGAGAGGTCAGAAGGCTGATGCTTACTCAAAAAGTATATTGTCCAGAAGATTATTTTCTCTCTTTAACGAGCAGAAAAATAAAGGGGGATTGACTTTAGGATTCGCGAAACAGTATCAGAATAAACCACGACCTTCTGCCCTCTTCTCCTTATCCTCCCTAAATACTATTGCATTCATTCCTTCTGGAGCCAACAAACAGAAAATAAAAAGAATAGACCATAGCAAATGTAATGTGAGAGCAAGTAAAAATGCCGGACAGGCATTTTCTGCGTAGCGATATCTTTACAATTGCTATGGTCTATTCTTTTTATTTTCGTCTGTCCTCTCCTAATGAATAGTAATCGATCCATTCATCTAAGGTTCGTGGTATATAATCTGAATACATGCAAAAACAGTTGAGCATATTACAGGGAATCGGCATAGGTTCTTCATCGTATTTTCCCTGTTTTTTTGTTTGTCTTGTAATCTGGCAGAACTGCCGCACAAGCTGTTCATCGAGCGTATCATGTACGTGACCGTAGAGCATGTAGGTGAGTGGTTCTCCTTTTTTATTTCTGCGATACTGTCCGTTGTAACAGAAAATCGGGTAATGGGATAAGACTACTTTTCGGCGGTTATCATGCATCTCCGCATAAGGTTTTATCCAGACAAAGCGTTCTTTATTGAACTCGCTTTCTTTTAAATATCTGTCATGATTTCCTTTTATCATATAAAGTCTGCCGTTAAGCTGATTTAAAATCTCATTTGTCTGCTCTGCTTTTCCTACGGAAAAATCGCCAAGAATCACCACCTCATCTCTGGTTCGCACTCTACTGTTCCACTGTTTTATCATATAAGCATTCATTTGTGCTGCATCCTTAAATCCACGACAGTCCATTTGTGTATTTAGACTTTCGTGAAAAAAATGCAGATCTGAAATATAATATCGCATACTCTTCTTACTCCTCTCTAAAAAGTTCTGTCTAATTTAATTCATAAATAAAATCCTTTCGTTTGCCATAGGCGGAAACCCACTACCTTTAGGTGGTGGGAGGAGCCTTGTTAACTGTTACCCAATATGCTACAATAGCCGTAGCAGTTCTTAAAGAGAAAACCGTTAGATGTGCTACTCATTAAAGACACTCTTTTGTACATTGACAAGATATGAGGTTGCAATACGAAATTCGTGTATTGCGTAAAATCTTAACCGTAAAAGATTTTTTTACTGTATAGCATGGGAAGTTTAGTACCTGATACAGTTACAGATGAGCATGTCTTGTCTGTAAAGGGTGCTGTCAGCCACCCTATGATGTAACGCCACTTTAGATAGCAATATCTATCGGGGATTAAAGGTCGGAGGTGTAAGCCGTTAGTACGACTGGGCAGTTACAAGCCCATGACCTTTAGGTCGTGGGTAGTTGACTAGGTGAATGGGCATGCCGACAAGCTCTGGTTTTAAATGAATAAAATCTGACTCGTTTACAAATATGATTTATAATTTTAACCCCGCTAAAGCAAGCTCCCGAAGCAAGAAGATACCCTATATCTGTGGCTTTAGAATGAGGATTGAATGTAAAGCTTTTAAGAAAACATTCACCTCGCAGTGATAGAATCACAGATATAGGGTATCTTCTTTTTTAAGAATTGTCTAGAGCGTGTTTGAAAAAGGCTTTTTCAAACACGCTCTAGTGTAATTAAATTACCAGATCATCCACAGAAATATTCTTTCCGGTAAGTCCGATAAAGGCTCCTTCTTCCCCACTTTCTTCATGAGCGATAAGCCATTTATTCTTGGCAAAAAGTAACTTTTCTTCTGGCAATTTTTCTTTCTCTGCTTCTGCTCCAAGTGTTACACCTAGTGGAAAATTGGTTCCAAATGGTAAAACAACTCCCATCTTAAATGCGTAGTCATTCTCTTTTGTTCCGATCGGTACATAATGGAGTGTTGTTGCATACAGTTCTACTGCGGTTCCTGCCGGAACGAAAAATGCTTCTAACTGTGCTGTATCATATGTAAAGTCTTCTGTAATATCTGACTGATGACCTAGTAATAAAATAATATCTGTTACTGCAACATTCGCCTCAGAAGAACGATGATATTCTAATGCATTCAGCATCTTATTATGTCCACTGCAATATCCGATTTCTACGGAAAGTTCACCGTAAAGTGTGTTAGATAATTTCTGGCGGAATTCTGCTCAACGCACCTGTCATACTGTTAATTCCTAAGAATAATGCACCAAATCCAAAGATTACCTCTGAAATCTTTCTTGTTATCGGCTTATTGCCAAACATCATCAGGCAGGCACCTACAAAGATGATATACGGTGCAATGGCAGTCAGTTTCAAAGAAACAAGCTGTGCAGTAATTGTCGTACCAATATTGGCACCAAATGTAATACCAACGGACTGTTCCAATGTAAGAAGTCCTGCATTAACAAAGCTGACCTCCATAACCGTAGTTGCCCCGGACGACTGAATAATCGCAGTAAATATCGCACCAAAGAAAACTGCAACGAATCGATTCTTGGTCACACGATCCAAAATGACACGCATCTTGTCACCCGCAGCCTTCTGCAGCCCCTCGCTCATGAACTTCATACCAAATAAAAATAAGGCAAGTCCACTCAGCAGTTCTGTAAGCATAACTAACATGATATTATCCTCTCTTTTGTTTTCTACATAATTTTGTAATGATTTCTTCAGGTTTCTACTTAAATCTTACCCAAATTTTTACTTAACCATTACATTTTCTTTACATGCCATTATGTATTCTAATATATTTTATCCTAAAAGAAAAGTCAAATCTTTTGGCATTTCCGACTCGATTCTCATTACTTTTTGACAAAACGGATGTATGTATGTCAGTCTATGCGCATGCAATGCTGTTCGGGAAATCCCCATTTCTGGACCATCCCCGTAAAAAGAATCCCCTAAAAGCGGACAGCCAATCGAAGACATATGAAAACGAATCTGATGTGTTCTTCCGGTTTCAATCACAAGAGATACAAGACTGAACTTTTCAAAACGCTTTACAATCCGAAAAAATGTCTTTGCTGTTTTTGCATTTTCACCCAGTCCTGCTTTCATTTTTAACTTATCTCCATCCTTAGTATCCCTCATCTCTTCCATTGGGATTTCAAGAACACCATTCTCTGGAAGGTTCCCTTTTACAAAAGCAAGATACTCTTTTACTAAAACGCCCGTCTTCCTTTGTCTGATCAGTCTTTCTGCTGTCACGCTGTTCTTTGCAATTCCTAAAATACCCGAAGTTTCTTTATCTAAACGCCCAATCAAATGTATATTACTTCTCTTATTATTGAAGCTTCCCTTCTCCTCAAAATATGCCTGTACCCCATTAATCAGGCTATCACATGTATGCCCCTTCGATGGATGTGACACAATTCCAGTCGGCTTATCCACAAAAAATAAATCTTCATCTTCATACAAAATATGAAGATTCATCTTTACCGGTGCAATTTTACTCTGCTTTTCCTGCGAATCTTCCAACATCACTTTTAAGAGCTGTCCTTCTTTTCCCCTTGCTCTTACTGTCACTCTTTCCTCATCTAGCAAAATTCCCCGCTCTTCATGCTTTACAGAGCGAACCTTTTTTGTTGTAAGCCCCAGCACTTTTTGCATCAGAAAAAGAACCTCTTTCCCATCGTCAGCAGGACCCAGCCGATATTGTAAAAAATGTGCCATCCTTACCTCCAGAAAAAATATATGAAACTTTTTTGTCAGTTTTGCACAAACTTTTAAGTCTCTAAAAAAAATACATTATTCAAGTCGAGAAGACTCTCACTGAGACAAATTTTCTATCACTCACCACCTGAAAGAGGTGGGTGTCTTCTCGACTGAGATAAACTTCAAATACTGTCATGAAAAATCATCTCAAAAAAAAGCAACTGAAAAAACATTAAGACTACATCAATTCATCCCCGAATGTCTCGACATTCTTAATGTAACCTTATACCCTATATAACCTGAAATTACTCCCACAACAGCTCCACCTAAAACATCTGTTGGATAATGAACATATAAATACATTCTGGAAAATGCAATAAAACAGGTTAAAATAAGCGCGATCTTCCACAGTCTTTTCTCCCCCGCTAAATAAAGCGCCACTACCGATGCAACAGATGCGGCAGTATGCCCTGATGGAAAAGAATAATCCTGTGGCTTTGCAATAATCAACTGAATCGCTGTATTCACATCAAATGGTCGTATTCTTGCGACAAATGGCTTCAAGATCACATTACATAATATCAGATTCACAATTAATGCTGCCGCCAGAATCACTCCGCTTTTTCTCGTTTTTGGAATCACTAACAAGATTATTGTCAAAAGAATCCATATAAAACCTACATTCCCAAGTTTTGTAACATTACTCATGAAAACATCCAGAAATGTAGTTCGTATTTCCTGTATCAAATTCAAAAATTGTAATTCAATCCCCATAAAACCATTTCCTCCTATTCAAGAATTCCCATAAAGTAAAAAAGGCATAAACTTCAAAAAAGTTTATGCCTTATCTGCTTTCTTATAATGCCGGCGATCGGAATCGAACCGATACGGGAGTATAAGTCCCGCAGGATTTTAAGTCCTGTGCGTCTGCCAGTTCCGCCACGCCGGCAAAGAAAAAACCGGACAATCCGGTACTTCTTATGCCTGATATTACTCAGACGAATGGGCGGAGGTGGATTCGAACCACCGAAGCAATTTGCAGCAGATTTACAGTCTGTCCCCTTTGGCCACTCGGGAATCCACCCATTCAAGTCGCATTACTGCGCCTGACAATATCGTATTATATACTATCTCGTTTCAAAAATCAAGTACTTTTTTAAATACTAATTTGCTGGGGACACAGACGCCGCTTTAGCAGAAGATATTGAGCTGAATTGTAGTTAGTCTTCTAAAGAAAAAAGAATGGTTATAAGTTAGATTTTGTTCCGTTGCGCTAAACGCTTCATTTTGCCTCAAAAAACGAAAACTTCGGAAAAACGAATCCGAAGTTTTCAGAGTCAAAATTCCACAGCGCAAAGTCACAAAATCCAATACTTATAACCATTCTTTTTTCTTTATCATAGTTTTCTTACAATTCCGCATAAAGTTTTGTTTCAGCGGCTGTCTGGTTTTGATAACAAATAGCAAATTAGTGATTTCTGTTGGAAAGAGAAGGGGATTCTCCAGAAGATTATGGTTTTTAATCAGAGAACTGTTTCCCCATAAGAAAATATTCTTCATCTGGAGCCTTTATTTGGATGAAAACCATAACCTTCTGGACAATCCCCTTATTCCCATCCAAGATTTAAATACTAATTTCCATCTGGAGCCAAAGAACAGAAAAAAGAAATAATACCATATCCCAGATGCGGCTTCGGAGCGTGTTTAAGATGCGAATAAGCATTTTAAACACAGCGACTACAGAGCAGATGGGATATGGTATTATTTCTTTTTTCGTCTATACAAAATCTACAAATTAGGATTTTTTTATGGTTTTTAATAGGATGGAGGATACTCTTGGAAGGGTGATATCCAGCACTCCTGATGTTACCGGATGCACCTTCTTCTCCATCGTATAGCCTTCCTCATTACTCATGATAACTTCCACCATATCCTCGTTATCTGTAACGCCGACTTCCCATACAGAAATTTTAACTCTTGCTTCATCAAAGCCAGCATTAATCAATACGATCATTTTTTCGGTATCGGTAAAACGCCCATAGCAGATTACCTTGAAGCCGCCATGGAGGTATTTGAGTGAGCCTCGCATCAGTGCAGTTTCTGCTTTATGAATTGCAATGATATCTCTGTGATACTGGATGAGTTCCTGATCTTCTCTGCCCCATGGATAGGTTCTCCTGTTATCCGGGTCAGTCCAGCCGCATAGTCCGGCTTCATCTCCGTAATAGAGGGTTGGTGCGCCTGGCCAGGTCATCTGTATCATTACTGCCGCCCGCATGATTCCTTTATTAATGTTTTGGTTGGCAGCTTCTGGTCCAAGGCTTGCGGTACGTCCTACTGTCTGATTCGTTCTTGTCAGGAAACGGGAATGGTCATGATTGGACAGCTCATTCATGGATACCATAAGTGACGGATACTGAAATCTTGACATATGATATACCATTGCATCAACAAATGCCTGTGTGTTGCCAAGAAGATCTCCTCTTCTCTCATCGCTGTGCTTTTCCATTCCGGTTAAGAACCAGGTAACCGGCTCCATGAATGCACTGTAATTCATGATAGTGTCCCACTGATCTCCCATCAGCCAGGAGCCTGCATCATCATAATGTTCTGCCAGAATGATGGCTTCCGGATTGGCTTCTTTTACTGCTGTTCGGAAGTCTCTCCAGAACTGATGATTGAATTCTTCACTCTGCCCTAAATCGGCTGCCACATCAAGGCGCCATCCATCTGCATTATATGGAGGGGAAACCCATTTTCTTCCGATATGCAAAATGTAATCATAAAGCTGTCTTGATTCTTCATAATTTAATTTTGGCAAAGTTTTGTGACCCCACCAGCCGTCATAATCATCGTTATACGGCCATGCATTCTGGTTATAAAATTTAAAGAAATGACGATATGGACTGTTTGCATCAACAAATGCACCTTTTTCATAGCCATACTGATTCTCGTAAATCCGCTCTGCATCCATCCATTTATTGAAGGAGCCGCAATGATTAAATACACCATCGAGGATAACGCGCATTCCTTTTTTATGCACTTCTTCTACAAAATGTACAAAGAATTCGTTACTTGCCTCAAGATTACGCTTATCTGTAACACGAGAAATATATTTGCTCGCATTCATGTTATTATTTTCCCAGTCAGGTAATGTATTTCCCTCATCTACGACAATCTTTCCATAGTGTGGATCAATGTAATCATAATCTTGAATATCATATTTATGATTAGAAGGAGAGACGAAAATCGGGTTGAGATAAATGACATCCACGCCCAGTTCTTTTAAATAGTCAAGATGATCAAGCACACCCTGCAGATCTCCGCCATAGAAGTTCCGCACATCCATCTGTTCCGGATAACAATACCAGTCATCGATTTTCTTCGATGGCTCCTTTATATAAATATATTCTCTGTTTAAGACATCATTTGACGGGTCACCATTTGCAAATCGATCTACATAGATCTGATAGAAAACTGCTCCTTTTGCCCAGTCCGGTGTCGAAAAGCCTGGTGTTACTTTATAATTAAAGAACGGCTCTAAGTCTCTTGCCGGACCCTTCTTATTGAAATAGCAGCAGATACCTCCGGAATGAATCTCAAAATAGTAATCCGCTATTTCTGTTCCCATAAGGAAGCTGCTCTCATAAAAGTCAAACCTCTCTGTTTTGGATGCGATGTGCATTTCCTTTTTCTCACCATTGACCCATAAATATACATGTTCTGCATTCTCTCTTGCAGTCCGGAAGCGAACCGTTACTTCATCCCCTGTCTTTGGTTCGAGTGGATTCATATAGTTGCTGCTTCCATCTGTAAATAACGCCTGAAAATTCAATACCGGTTTTGTATGATAGCTGTGAAATTGCAGTTTTTCTGCTACAGAAAGATTCCGTATTAGATTTTGAACCATCTCCATAATAAACTACCCCTCTGCTGTTTCTTTTCTGTCTACTTATAATCTATTCGTAATTACTTTACACCTTGCAAATAAAGCTTTTCTTTCTTACTTACTTTCTTACTTTCTATTTGCAGGTTCTACGTTAACGGATTTACCTTTAATCTTTACATTTTTCATTGCTTCTAATACATCAGAAGCAACTTCTCTTGGTACTTCTACAAAAGTATACTTGTCGTACATATCAATCGTTCCTACAAGATTACCTGAAATTCCAGATTCTCCTGCAATCGCACCTAAAATATTTCCCGGACGGATTCCCTGTTTCTTTCCGATATTGATAAAGAGACGAACCATTCCTTCTTCTGCACCAGTATCACCAAAGTCTTCTTTATTGCCAGCATCTCTGCCATCTGCAGTTCCAAGAATTTCTGCAAGGAAAGCTGCTGCTACATCCATTGCTGTATAGTCTTTTTCATTTACGAAATCTTCTACCATGGAAATGTATTTATTTAAGTTCTGATCTTCGATATAGTTGTCGATACGGTCAAAAATCTTCTCTACTCTTGTTTCTGTTACATCATTGATTGATGGAATTGGCTGTGCCTTGATCTTTGCCTTGCAGTAACGGCGGATATCTTTTAACTTATAAACTTCTCTTCCTACAACAAAACTGAACGCCATACCGGTTCTTCCCGCACGACCGGTTCTTCCGATACGATGTACATAATATTCCTCATCCTGTGGAAGGTCGTAGTTAAATACTGCATCTACATCATCTACGTCAATACCTCTGGCAGCCACATCTGTCGCTACAAGAATATCGGTCTTACCGCTTCTGAAACGGTGCATAACACGATCACGCATCGTCTGCTTCATATCTCCATGAAGTCCTTCTGCAAAGTAACCTCTTCCCTTAAGGTCAGCTACTAATTCATCTACGCCCTTCTTTGTATTACAGAATACAACAGACAGCTTTGGATCATAAATATCAAGAAGTCTTGATAATACCTCGCTCTTATTCTTAGGACGCACTTCATAATAATATTGTGTGATATTCGGAACGGTCAGTTCCTTTCTGATCACTTTAATTGTCTCCGGCTCTGTCTGGTAAGCTTTGGCAAGCTCCATAATCGGCTTTGGCATTGTCGCAGAGAAAAGCATCGTCTGTCTTTCCTCAGGCACTCCGTTTAAGATTGTCTCGATATCTTCACGAAATCCCATATCAAGCATCTCATCTGCCTCATCTAAAACAACCGTATGGATATTGTCAAACTTCACTGTTTTTCTTCTCATGTGATCCATCATACGTCCCGGTGTTCCGATAATGATCTGTACACCTGACTTTAACGAACGAATCTGTTTGGAAATCTCCTGCCCTCCATAAATTGGAAGAATCTTTACAGATGCCATATATTTTGCAAGCTTACGAATCTCATCCGCAACCTGAATCGCAAGCTCTCTTGTCGGACAAAGAACGATTGCCTGTGGTTTTTTAAGCTTCGGATCGACCTTCTGTAAAATAGGAATACCAAACGCTGCCGTCTTACCTGTTCCTGTCTGCGCCTGTCCAATCACGTCTCTTCCGGAAAGCTCTACCGGAATCGCTTTTGCCTGAATCGGGGACATCGCCTCAAATCCCATATTGGCAACCGCTTTTAAAATCTCCGGTCTTATATCAAGTTCTGTAAATTTTACTGTCTCCATGTAATGTCTCTCTTTCTATATTAAGGATGCAATAGCTATTCTCTATCGCAAAAAAAAAGCTCTATCATCCAACAGGAAATAGAGCTAAGTTAACGGCACTCTTGTCTTTAACTGTTATCTACATTTTCTTCTTAAATATCATAGCACAGGTAAAAATAGCCGTCAAATAGAAAATTCCTTCCTTTTTCCCGCTAAAATACAGCACTTTTCCACATTTTTTTCTAAAGCATTGAGTTTTTCCACATTTTAATGTAAAGTTCTTCTCTTCTGTCATTCTTCATAGGAAATGTTTTACGCATTTCTTTGATGACTCCCGGATCGATATCTCCAATAAGAAGACATTCCTCTTCTCGAATGGTTGTTATCACCTCTCCATCCGGTGAATAAATCGCAGAATGTCCGTTATAATGCAGTCCATCCCCATCTCCTGTCCGGTTCACCCCAACCATATATACCTGGTTTTCAATCGCTCTTGCTTTAAGAAGTGTATCCCACTGATCAATCCTTGACCTTGGCCAGTTCGCTATCACAAATATAATCTCACTTTTTTCTGAACTGATCTGAAAAATCTCCGGAAAACGTAAATCGTAGCATATAAATGCCCCCAGCGTTGTATCTTTCCATTCTACTGACTTTAACTTTCTGCCTCCCTGATAATAATCCCCTTCAAATCCGTAAGAAAAAGGGTGAATCTTCGCATAATTTAACTTTAACTCTCCATTCTCTGCAATCCCAAGACGATTATAATAATGATTCCAATCCGGATGTTCTTTCAAGCGCTCCTCCGGTACTGGTTCTGTATATCCAAAAACAGTCAGCATCTTGTACTTTCTGCTCATCTCCTCAAAAAAATGAACCTGTTTCTCTGCTTTTTCTCCTGTTTCTTCCACATTCATTGAAAACCCGGTCAGTGTCATTTCCGGAAATACGATACAATCCACCTGATTCTCCACTGCCTTCTGAAAAAACTCTTCTACTTTCTTTTTATTATCTTCAATATTCTCCCAGCTTATATCCATCTGGGCCATTCCAATTCGCATATACGTCTTTTTCTCCTTTTTTCTGTTAAAAACTAAGTTATTCTCTTTATTTCTCTTATTTATATTTTTTTCTGAAAAACCGCTCTTGAATTCTCAAACCTTCTGTGCTAATATCCATAATAACAGTACATGGTTTTTAAAACTACATCATATAATACTTATATGAATCTTATATTCATTTTACAACAGGAGGTTATCATTATGAACAAAACAAGCAAAAAGTTTAAAGATCCCGGCAGTGCCATTACTCATTTAATCGCTATGATCGGTGCAGTTATCTGTGCCTTCCCACTGATCGGCAAAGCGGTGCACACGAATAATTCTATTGTCGTTTTTGCCATGAGCGTATTTATCAGCAGCATGATTCTTCTCTATGGAGCAAGCACCCTTTATCATTCTTTCGATATTTCCAAGAAGGTAAATCTCTTCTTTAGAAGAATCGATCATTCTATGATCTTCGTACTGATCGCCGGTTCCTACACACCTGTCTGCTTACTGGCACTTGATAAAAAGCAGGGAATTCCACTGCTCATTCTCGTATGGTCTACTGCAATCATCGGCATTATTATAAAGATCTTCTTTATTAACTGCCCACACTGGGTGAGTTCCATCATCTATATCGGAATGGGCTGGACATGTGTACTTGTCTTCAAGCCACTCCTTGCCAACCTGCCAGCCAGTGCATTTGCATGGCTCCTTGCCGGAGGCATCATCTACACTGTCGGCGGTATTATCTACGGATTAAAACTTCCGATTTTTGATAAGCTTCCAAAAGACTTCGGCAGCCACGAAATCTTCCACCTCTTTGTTATGGGCGGAAGTATCTGCCATTTCATCTTTATGTATGCCTATCTAATGTAAGGCCTATACTGCCTGGACATTCTTGAATTATCCGGCATAACGAGCAATTCTGTATCTGCCTTACTTAATATTCTATAGATAACTTATAACACACTTTATATCCTTAAATCAACAAAGATTAAAAAAAGCCCTCTCTTATCCTTTATTATCAGAGTATATTTAAAAAATACTCTGACAACATCGAATAAGAGCGAGCTTTTTTTCTCTGGGAAGCTGCTTAATCGCATACTCCCTTTTCATCGCTTCCTGTTTCGTATCATACTCCTCAAAATATACCAGCTCCACCGGGCGGCGGTTCTTCGTATACTTAGCACCTTTTCCACTGTTATGTGCCCTCAACCTCTTCTCAAGATTATTCGTCCAGCCTGTATAAAGAGTCTCATCACTACATTTTACAATGTATGTATAATTCACCTGAGATGTATTGGGTATTCTATCATCTGCTCTTTCTATTCTGCTCTCTTCCATCTGTTACCTTCTAAATTATTACCTTCTAATTGCTATCTTCCAATGGTTTCTTTCCAACATACTTATACTTTAGTATAACATATTTTCTCTTATCTGTATTTTCTTTTTGGGAAGCCCACATCAATGGACTCCCCTATTTTCATCAGCCGGAACGATCGGTAAATCAGACGATATGGCAAATGACTGGCTGTCACCTGTAAAATATAGAAAATAAATAAGAATGATACACATGTTGGCAGATTCCGGCTGTATTTTTATTCCTGTATGCAACTACTATATGCAAAATAAATTCGGACGTTCCTCTAGGAACGCAAATACTTCACCGGATTCACCGCTTTTCCTTTATATGTCATCTTAAAAAATACATTTGGTCCCTCTAAAACAAATGATCTGGTAGGCTCTGCCACTGTTCCGATCACATCGCCTTCCTGAATGTCATCCCCAATCTCATAGTCAACATTCTCAAGTTGTCCACAATATGCCTTATAGTAATTCCCAAGTAAGATCGTCACCATTTTCCCATAACGATCTGTATCTTCTATATTAACAATCCGTCCATTTCCCGGAGAAACAACTTCCTCTCCTACTTTTGCCCCGACAATAATTCCGTCATTGCAAGCATACTGGTCAAGTGTTGTGTAATACACCGTCGCATCCATACTATAAGGAAGGATAATATTCCCCATCACCGGCCATGTCAACTTCTTTCTTCCATTATAGTTGTACACAGCATCACTGCTTTCTATTCCACTTCCACTTCGTTCACGATCTGTCGTTTGTTCATCTTTTTGTTCATCAGAATCTTCTTTCTCTGTAACTGCTCTGTCATTTGTCTCCGTCTTATCATTCGTTTCTTCGCCCCATTCTGCATCCATATCATTATTCTCTGTAGAATCTGATGCGGAACCTGCTGCTGAATCCGTATCACTTCCAGACACCGGGCCTATCACATCATTACTTTTTTCTGTATTCTCTGTTTTTGTTTTGTTATCAGACTTTCTCCCATCGGCATTCCCGATCTTAATATTGTAAGCAGTAAGCACTGATAAAATTAAAAAAGCTGCAATCACCAAACTTGAAATATATTTTTTTTGGAATGAGTTATTTGGTCTTTTCATATCATCACCTCTGGCTATAGTCTTTACCAGAAAAATGAAATTTATACACCAAAAATTAATCTAAAATTTTCGTTCCGGGATAATAATAGGATAATATCGTTGCCGTAGAAAGCTGCTTCTTTGCCAATGCATTTGCCCCGTAAAGGCTCATTCCCATATCGTGTCCTTTTCCGACAGTAACCATGCGGAGTTTTCCATTATAATTTTCCAAGTAAAAATTGGTGGAGTTTAGGTCAAAGATTTTCTTCCATTCTTCTCCTGTCCATTTATTGTCTTGTGCCATAATTTCCTGCACAAATCCATTGTCCGTATGTTTTGTGATTTTCAAGCTGCTTTTTAATATTTTTATATTCTGTTTTTTATCGATTTTTTCCAGCCTGCCATTCTTATCCGCTTTGATAAGCTTCTGTAGTACTTCATCATAAGGAAGAATCTTCACATCCATGTAATCGGACGATTCCACATCCTGACTACTATCCACGCTGATTAAATACGGTACAGCTACGGAATAGATTTCTTCCGAGGAAACCGTTTTCCCGATACTGACTTCATGATAAAGTGCATCCGCATATTTATTCTCGTAAGTAAGCACCTGTCCAAAAGTTGCATCGGAAGCATCCTCGAGTTTTTTCTTTATTTCTAAATACGCTTTTCTCCCATTATTTTCCTCTAATTCTTTCATGGAAACATAATCAAGATTCAGATTTTTTTGCTTTATATTTTTTATTATTCCTATGTTTGCTACATCTGCTACCTTACCTTCATTCTGTGTAGCTGATGCATTTTTGCTGCTATTTTCACCGGAAGCTACCTTCACAAAATTTGTTCTGCAAACAATCATCCACGCTTTCAATGCTTCCTCCTCTTTTATGTAGGATAACTCGGAAGCAGCCATGCCGATGACAAATTGTTCTCCGTCCATCTTTTCTCCATTTTTCATCTCAACAGTAATTCCCATCTTCCTGTCCGCAACGCCCATATTCCCGGAGATGAGAAGGGTGCTAATAACGGGGATAAAGAGGGCACCGAAAATGAAAAGGAGATATAACGCTAATTTCTTCATTGTATAATATATGCGGGAAATAACTATTTGATTCATTAGAGAAAACAAACGAAAAAAGAAATAATACCATATCCCAGATGCTCTGTAGTCGCTGTATTTAAGATGCTCGTCCGCATCTTAAACACGCTCCGAAGCCGCATCCGGGATATGGTATTATTTCTTTTTTCTGTGTTTTGGCTCCAGAAGGAATGGATGCAATAGTCTTTGGAAAGAGAAGGGGGCGAAATCAGAAGACTACTGCTTGCTCAGAAGATGATCTCATCCGCATCCTAAACACACTCCGAAGCCGCATCTGGGATATGGTATTATTTCTTTTTTCTGTGTTTTGGCTCCAGAAGGAATGAATGTAATAGTTTTTGAGAGGGAAGGGGAGACTGTCCGAAAACTCGGATAATCTAATCTGATGAGAAAAAGATTGATATGCTCTTGTGAGCGTTCAATATAAATTAAAATTGCACATTGAAAACTGAATAAAGTACACAGAAATCGTGCATCTATGTTTCAGATATAGTATAATGAAACCAGAGAAAAATTGTTCTGAGGTGAATTGAGATGCCATATGTTTCAG
>NZ_VULP01000014.1:0-74069 GCF_009697165.1 Anaerobutyricum soehngenii
AGTACACGACTTTCCAGGGAAGGTGCTCTGAGACTTTTTTCTTTCTGTAAACTAATGACAGTATACAGAACAATCCAGAGACACGCAAGCTAATCATTATTACGCTATTTTAAGAGGTCAATAACAGTTTGGAGGCAAAATTGATTGCTAAGACTTTAGAATTTGAGACTGCTTAGTTTGAATATGCGATGACTTTCTTTCTTAGATAACTAACTGTACTTTGAAAATCAAATGATTTTGCCATTTGTATGTAACAGACTTATGCCAGGATACCGGTGAGGTGGAGCAAAGATATAATGATACTTCTGATTGGGCAGTCGGCTCATAGACCTTAGAGCCGGAACCATACAATTTTATGGTTAAGGTAATCTGCAATGATTACGCAGCAAATGGGTATACAAAACAACCTATAAATTATATTTTCATAGTTTATGCCGAATTTGACAATGAAAGCCGTGTGGCAGGATATGACTTATTAAGTAATCCTGCCACATTCTTTTGGGGTCAAAGCTAAACGGGAGGAGAAAATGGATAATACAAAATTACTAAGATACAGCTTGCAGTTATCAATGCTTAAACAGTTGTTACAGTTGAAACTTATAAGCGAAAAAGAGTATCAATTAATAGAAAAAACAATAAAAAAAGATTATAGTGTAGTATCGAGTATTACTACTTGACTATTTCTGTGTATTATAATACAATTATAGTATCACTACGATAGGAATACAAGAAAGGCGAGGATATGGAAGTTAAAATAATTAAAGCTAACACACCTACAGAACTTTCTTCAAAAAGAAAGATAGAGAGATTAAGAGTAGCAGCCTATTGTCGTGTTAGTACTGATGATGAAGACCAGACTAAGAGTTATCAGTCTATGATTAAATATTATACAGATTTGATACACAATAATAAACAGTGGGTATTTGCAGGAATATTTGCAGATAAGGCAATCACAGGAACAAAGGCAGATATACGTGAAGAATTTCAGAGATTGATTCAAGAATGTCTATCTGGTAAAATTGATTTAGTAATTGCAAAAAGTATTCCAAGATTTGCAAGAAATACATTAGATACTTTAAAATATGTAAGAATGTTAAAGGAAAGAAATGTTGCGGTATATTTTGAAGTAGAAAAAATTAATACCTTGAAGGATGGAGAATTTTTATTAACAATTTTAAGTTCTGTTGCACAGCAAGAAGTAGAAAATACCTCTGCATATGTAAAAAAAGGCTTAAAAATGAAAATGAAAAGAGGAGAGCTTGTAGGGTTTCAAAAATGTCTAGGGTATGATTATGATCCATTAACAAAAACACTTTCTATTAATGAAGAAGGGGCAAAAACAGTAGGCTATATATTTAAGAGATATGTAGCTGGTGCAGGTTCCACTATGATTGCACGAGAATTGAACGAACAAGAAATTCCAACAGTTCATGGAAATCGGTGGTCTCCTTCAAGTGTGATGGGAATTATTAATAATGAAAAATATATGGGAGATTTACTATTAGGAAAGTCTTTCACCGTAGATCCGATTTCAAAAAGAAGATTAACGAATATGGGTGAGGAAGACCGTTTTTATATAGAAAATCACCATGAAGCTATTATATCAAAAGAAATTTTTGAAAAAGCTCAAGAAATTCGTCAGCGCCGGAGTAAGGGGCGGGTAAATGGAGTAGAGACTGGAAAAAGAGAAAAATATAGTAGACAATATGCATTCAGCAGTATGTTGGAATGTGGCTTTTGTGGAGAGACTGTATCAAGGAGATGTTGGCATAGTCATTCAAAATACGAAAAAATTATATGGCATTGTGGAAGGAATATAAGAAAAGGAAAGCGTTTTTGTCCAGAAGCTAAAGGCATTCCAGAACAAGTTATAGAAAAAGCTTTTGTTGAATCTTATCAGATGCTATGTTCTGATCACAAAGATGTATTAGAAGAATTTATAAAAAGGATTGAAGAGACATTGTCTGGCGATTCAATAAAAGACAGAATCAAAAAGATAGATCAGTCTATTCGTAATTTGAAATATAGGAGAAGAAAATTATTAGATAAGTATTTAGATGGAGGTATTGCTAAAGATATTTATGAAGAGGCAGATTTAGATTTAGATAAAAAAATATTTAAAGCAAACCAAGATTTGATTGAATTGGAACAACAATACAATAGTGAAAACAGTTTGCAAAAGAGACTTAAAGATTTTAAAAAAGCATTACTAAAAAATCAGACATTGGAAGAGTTTGATAGAGAAATATTTGAAAGTATTGTCGAAAAGGTTATTATCGGCGGTTATGATGAGAATGGAAAAGAAGATCCCTATAAAATAATTTTCATATATAAAACAGGATTCAAAGACGAAATTGAAAATGCAAAGAAACGATATGAAAACACATCAGGGAGAGTGGATGGAAAATTGTGTTCCTATATTACAAGCGAGGTAAAAGATTTGTATCCTTGTAATAGTGACAACACACATTGATCCTGTTGAATTTGATGGAGATGGAGATATGGATGACCATAATTTCAATTAATTTTACAGGAATCAATTAGAAAAAGTTCTGTTCTCTGGTTGACAAAATGGGCGGTCACGAGTATAATCATAAACAGTTTTAATGCGTTACCACTTTATTGTGACAGAGTATTTAAAGGGCAAGAAGATTGTCACAAAAGAGTCTGTGAATGCAGGCTCTTTCTTTTATAGATTTTTATAAATTAAAAGAGAAAACAGGTAATAAAATTATTTTTTTATGAGAATAGCTCAGACAATTTTATAAAAGTGGTGAATGAGATTTTAATTTAGGAGGATAACATTAATGAAAGAAAAACTGCTCCACACTCCAGAGGGAGTAAGAGATATTTATAACTCAGAATGTAAGAGAAAGTCAGCGGTGGAGAAGCGGATTCATCATATATTAGAGCTTTACGGCTATCAGGATATTGAGACACCAACATTTGAATTTTTTGATATATTTAACAGTGATACAGGAACTGTAAGTTCTGTAGAGATGTTTAAGTTTTTTGATAGAAATAATAATACGTTAGTGCTTCGCCCGGATATGACGCCTTCTATTGCAAGAAGTGTGGCAAAGTATTATAGTGCCTGTGAATTTCCACTTCGTCTTTCTTACCGCGGGAATACATTTTTAAATAACAGGAGTTATCAAGGTAAGCTTACTGAGAAGACGGAGATGGGAGCGGAACTTATTAATGATGACAGTCCGGAAGCAGATGCAGAGGGAATCATCATGATGATTGACTGTTTCCTTGCAGCAGGTCTTACGGATTTTCGTATAGATATCGGGCAGGCAGAGTTTTATAAAGGAATTATGGATGCGTTAGAAGCTTCTGAGGAAGTTAAGGAGCAGATTCACGAATATATTGAGAATAAGAATGCTCTTGGAATGGAGATTCTTTTATCGGATTTATCTATGAAAGATTGTTATCGTAACATTCTGCTTGAGTATAATGATTTATATGGTGATGTTACCATGCTTGAAAAGGCAAAGAAGCTTACGATAAATCCTCGTTGTCAGGCAGCAATTGCCAGACTAGAGGAAGTGTATGAAGTGTTAAAGCTTTACGGTTACGAAAAATATGTAAGTTTTGATCTTGGCATGGTGAACCATTTTGATTATTATACAGGAATTATTTTCCGGGGATATACTTATGGAACTGGAGATGCGATTGGAAAAGGTGGACGTTATGATAACCTTTTAGCGCAGTTTGGTAAGGAAGCAAGTGCTAGCGGATTTACCATTTTGATTGATGATGTACTATCTGCATTAAGCCGTCAGAATATCAGCATTTCCTTAAAAGAATATGCCTATTCTTTACTTCTTTATAAATCAGAGGACAGACAGAATGCGATTCCGTTAGTTGTAAAGTTAAGAGATGCCGGAGTGCGGACGGAACTCGTTTCCATGACAGAAGGAAAGACGTTAGAAGAATATCTTGCTTTTGGAAAGAATCAGGGAGCAGAAGGAATCCTCTATTTAGATGGGGAGAATGTCACTGTTTATGATATGGCTTCCGGAGAGCAGGAGACAAAGACATTACAGGAATTCAGGGAGGAATATTAAGATGCGCTATTTAACATTTGCTCTGGCAAAGGGAAGACTTGCCAATAAAACAATGGATATGTTTGAAAAACTTGGTATTACCTGTGATTCCATTCGTGATAAAGAGACAAGAAAGCTTATTTTTGTCAATGAAGATTTAAAGCTTAAGTTTTTCTTAGCGAAGGCTTCTGACGTTCCTACTTATGTAGAGTACGGTGCAGCGGATATCGGTATCGTAGGAGAAGATACGATTCTTGAAGAGGGAAGAAACCTTTACGAAGTAATGGATTTGGGCTTTGGAAAGTGTAAGATGTGTGTCTGTGGACCGGAAAGTGCAAGAGAAAAGTTACAGCATGGAGAGCTTATTCGTGTAGCTTCTAAGTATCCAAGCATTGCTAAAGATTATTTTTATAATAAAAAGTTTCAGACCGTAGAGATTATCAAGTTGAATGGTTCGGTGGAGTTAGCTCCGATTGTTGGACTTTCTGAGGTCATTGTCGATATCGTGGAGACTGGTTCTACATTAAGGGCAAACGGGCTTACAGTCTTAGAGGAAATTTGTGATCTTTCTGCCCGTATGGTAGTAAATCAGGTAAGTCTTAAGATGGAACAGGAGAGAATTCGTAAACTGATTTATGACCTGCGTAAACTGAAGCAGCAATAGATGGTTAAAAATAGAGACAAAAATAAATTAGAACATTCCAGAGGAAAAGAAAATGAGAGTTTTGAAGGTAAATAAAGAAAATACAAAAAATATTTTAAGTGATTTATTAAAGAGAAGCCCAAATAACTATGACCAGTATGCCGGAACAGTACAGGGTATTTTAGACGAGATTAAGGAAAAGGGAGATGAAGCTCTTTTTGCTTACACAGAAAAGTTTGATAAATGTAAGTTGACAAAAGATACGATTCAGGTAACAGAGGAAGAAATCAAGGCAGCATATGAAAAAGTAGATGATTCTTTAGTAGAAGTTATCCGTAAATCTCTTGTAAATATTCGTGAGTATCATGAGAAACAAAAGAGAAATAGTTGGTTTGATGCCAAACCGGATGGTACGATTCTTGGTCAGAAGATGACAGCTTTAGCTTCTGTTGGCGTGTATGTACCGGGTGGAAAGGCAGCATATCCGTCTTCTGTACTTATGAATATTGTACCGGCAAAGGTAGCTGGAGTAGAAAAAATCGTGATGGTTACTCCTCCAAATAAAGATGGAGAAGTAACACCGGCAACATTAGTAGCAGCAAACGAAGCAGGTGCTACTCATATTTATAAAGTTGGTGGAGCGCAGGCAATCGGTGCATTAGCTTATGGAACAGAATCAATTGAAAAAGTTGATAAGATTGTAGGTCCTGGAAACATTTATGTTGCTCTTGCCAAAAAAGCAGTATATGGACATGTAAGTATTGATTCTATTGCAGGACCAAGTGAGATTCTTGTTCTTGCCGATGATACGGCTAATCCGCATTATGTTGCAGCAGATTTACTTTCACAGGCAGAACATGATGAACTTGCTAGCGCGATTTTAGTGACAACAAGTAAAACACTTGGTGAGAAAGTGCAGGAAGAGATTGAAGGTTACTTAAAGAAGTTATCAAGAGCAGAGATTATTGAAAAATCCCTTGAAAACTTTGGCTATATTTTAGAGGCAGAGACATTAGATGAAGCGTTAGAAGTAGTGAATGCGATTGCTTCCGAGCATCTTGAAATCGTGACAGCGAATCCATTTGAAGTAATGACTAAGGTAAGAAATGCCGGAGCTATCTTTATTGGAGAGTATAGTTCAGAACCACTTGGTGATTATTTTGCAGGACCAAACCATGTTCTTCCTACAAATGGAACCGCGAAGTTCTTCTCTCCGTTAAATGTCGATGATTTCGTAAAGAAATCAAGTATTATTTATTATTCAAAAGATGCTTTGAAAGCGATTCATAATGATATAGAAACATTTGCAAAAGCGGAAGGATTGACAGCGCATGCAAATTCTATTGCTGTTCGTTTTGAAGAGGAGGAGTAGAGATGCCAGAAAGAAAAGCGCGTGTTGAGAGAAATACCAGTGAGACAAAGATTGTTGTTGAGCTGAATTTAGATGGCAGTGGAAAGTATGACATTGATACAGGAATCGGTTTTTTTGATCATATGTTAAATAGTTTTGCACGTCATGGTTTTTTTGATCTGACCTGCAAAGTAGATGGAGATTTAGAAGTCGATTGTCACCATACGATTGAAGATACAGGTATTGTACTTGGACAGGCAATTCGCGAAGCAGTAGGAGATAAAAAAGGAATTCGACGTTTTGGAAACTTCCTGCTTCCAATGGACGAGACGCTTGTACTTGGTGCGGTAGATTTATCCGGAAGACCATATTGCGTGTGTGATTTGCCATTTACCGTAGAAAAAGTCGGTGGGTTTGATACAGAAATGGTACAGGAATTTTTCTATGCAGTTTCTTACAGTGCAGCAATGAATCTGCATTTAAAATTAATACATGGAAGTAACAATCATCATATTATGGAAGCAGCGTTTAAAGCGTTTGCAAAAGCTTTGGATGAAGCTTCTTCCTATGACCCAAGAATTACAGATGTACTTTCTACGAAAGGAGCACTATAAATGAAAAGCACCATTTCTTTTGACGAATTCAAATTAAACAGTGATGGAATGATTCCGGTTATTACACAGGATTATAAGACAAATGAAGTATTGATGCTTGCCTATATGACAAAAGAATCCTTTGAAAAAACATTGGAAACAGGAAAAATGACTTATTTTAGCCGTAGCCGCCAGGAACTTTGGACGAAGGGAGATACTTCCGGACATTATCAGTATGTGAAGTCTTTAGATATTGACTGTGATAAAGATACGATTTTGGCAAAAGTAGAGCAGATCGGAGCTGCTTGTCATACAGGAAACCGTACCTGTTTCTTTACAAGACTTGCGCAAGAGGAGTAAAATAATACAAATAAGGGAAACATAGAAATTATAAGAAATATAGAAAAAACAGATAAAAATTGAGATTAAGATTAAGATAAAGATTAATAGAAAGAAGCTGAAAAAAGAAGATATGAGCGATGTAGAAGTAAAATATCAGAGATTACTGGATTATTTAAAAGAACTTGGATCGGTAGCAGTCGCTTTTTCCGGAGGAGTAGATTCCACCTTTCTTTTAGCAGCGGCGAAAGAAGCATTAGGAGATAATGTGATTGCGTTAACTGCAAAGTCCTGTCTTTTTCCGGAAAGAGAATCAAAAGAAGCACAACAATTTTGTAAAAGTCTTGGTGTGGAACAGATTGTTCTTGATTTAGGAGACACCGAACTGCATCATTTTAAAGATAACCCGCCAAATAGATGTTATATTTGTAAAAAAGGTCTGTTTGAAAAATTTTTACAAAAAGCAGAAGAATACCAGATGGCATATGTTGCAGAAGGTTCGAATATGGATGATTTAGGGGATTATCGACCGGGAATGCAGGCAATCACAGAGCTTGGAATAAAAAGTCCGCTACGGGTAGCCGAGCTTACCAAAGCAGAAATAAGAGAACTATCTCACCAGATGAATCTTCCGACATGGAGTAAACCATCTTTTGCCTGCCTGGCTTCTCGATTTGTTTATGGAGAGACAATAACATCAGAGAAGCTTCTTATGGTAGAACATGCAGAAGAGCTTCTTCGGGAAAAAGGATTTCATCAATTTCGTGTTCGGATTCATGGTACAATCGCAAGAATTGAACTATTGCCGGAGGACATTTCAAGAATTCTTGACGAAAAACTTCGAAAAGAAATCGTAGATAAACTCAAACGATACGGATTTACCTACGTTTCCCTGGATCTGGAAGGTTACCGAACAGGAAGCATGAATGAGGTGTTGGCGTAGCTCCGAGACCACAGATACTATACTAAGAGCCTTTTACTTCCTGTCTTTGGCTGGAAAGGAATTACTACACCAGTGATAGAAGATTTGAGGATGTTTGTTCGTCTGTTCATTTCAACGAATTAAATCAGAAAAAGGTTTACAGTTTTTTATGAAATATGGTATACTAACTTTATGTAACCGAAAACATTTTCAGCATGAGAAGGAGGGCCTTTACTATGTCGGCTGTATTAAGTGCATTTGTTCAATATATTATAACGTTTATTTTGCTGGTAGCAGCCGCGGCCGGAGGTATTTTTTGTGGAAAGAAGTTAAGAACGAAGAAGAACATGGAAAGCAATACGGCTGGTACTGAAAATACATCAGGTAAATAATTAACATAGCGATATATTTTAGGGTGCTGACGGAGAACGGATTGTTTTCTGCCAGCACCCTTTCATGTCGGTATAACCGGCATTAATATATGCGATACTATAGGAGGACAGAATTTTGAAAAAGTATGGAGTAAACGAACTTCGAAGAATGTATCTGGAGTTTTTTGAGAGCAAGGGACATCTTGCAATGAAGAGTTTCTCACTGGTTCCACATAATGATAACAGTTTATTACTGATCAATGCAGGTATGGCACCATTGAAACCTTATTTTACAGGACAGGAGATACCACCAAGAAAGAGGGTAACAACCTGTCAGAAGTGTATTCGTACCGGTGATATTGAAAACGTTGGTAAGACAGACCGTCATGGTACATTTTTTGAAATGCTTGGTAACTTCTCTTTTGGAGATTATTTTAAACACGAAGCAATCGCATGGTCATGGGAGTTCCTTACAGAAGTTGTAGGGCTTGATGCAGACAGATTATATCCATCTGTATACTTAGAAGACGATGAGGCATTTGCTATCTGGAGAGATGAGATTGGAATTGCTCCGGAACGCATTTTTAAGTTTGGAAAAGAAGATAACTTCTGGGAACATGGTGCAGGTCCTTGTGGTCCTTGTTCTGAGATTTATTATGACCGCGGAGAAAAATACGGCTGTGGTAAGCCAGGTTGTACGGTAGGTTGCGATTGTGACCGTTACATGGAAGTATGGAACAACGTATTTACTCAGTTTGAAAATGACGGACATAATAACTATACAACATTAAAACAGAAAAATATTGATACCGGTATGGGATTAGAGCGTCTTGCTGTTATTGTTCAGGATGTAGGATCTATTTTTGATGTAGATACGATTCGTTCCCTGCGTGACAAGATTTGTGAAGTAGCAAAGAAGAATTATAAAGAGAATGAACAGGATGACATTTCAATCCGTCTGATCACAGACCATATCCGTTCCGCTACATTTATGATTTCTGATGGTATCATGCCAAGTAATGAAGGTCGTGGATATGTTCTTCGTCGTATTATCAGAAGAGCAGCTCGTCATGGACGTTTACTTGGTATCGAAGGTAAGTTTTTAGCAGAACTTAGCAAGACAGTGATTGAAGGTTCTAAAGATGGTTATCCGGAATTAGAAGAAAAGAAAGATTTCATTTACAATGTTATCATTCAGGAGGAAGGTAAGTTCAATAAGACAATCGATCAGGGCCTTGCAATCCTTGCTGATTTAGAAGAATCCATGAAGGAAAAAGGTGTAAAAGAACTTGATGGTGAAGATGCCTTCAAACTTTATGATACGTATGGATTCCCATTAGATCTTACAAAAGAAATTCTTGAGGAAAAAGGATACACTGTAAATGAAGAAGCATTCCAGGCTTGCATGAATGAGCAGAAAGAAAAAGCAAGGAATGCAAGAAAGACAACAAACTACATGGGTGCTGACGTTACGGTTTATGAGTCTATCGATCCATCTGTAACAAGTACTTTTGTTGGATATGATACACAGGAATGTGATTCTAAGATTACAGTTATGACAACAGATACAGAGCTTACAGAGGCATTAACTGACGGACAGGCAGGAACAATCTTTGTTGATGAGACACCATTTTACGCTACAGGCGGCGGACAGCATGCCGACAGTGGTGTGATCACATGTAAAGATGGTGAATTTGTTGTAGAAGATGTTGTGAAGATGCTCGGTGGTAAGATCGGACATATCGGACATGTCACAAAAGGAATGTTTAAAGTTGGTGATACGGTAACTTTATCTGTAAATAAAGCACAGAGAGCAGACACAGCAAAAGGACACAGTGCAACACATCTTCTTCAGAAATCTTTACGTACCGTTCTTGGAAATCATGTAGAACAGTCCGGTTCTTATGTTGATAAAGACCGTCTTCGTTTTGACTTCTCTCACTTCCAGGCATTAACAGCAGAGGAAATCGCTGAAGTAGAGAAGATGGTAAATGATAAAATTGCGGAAGATATCGCTGTAAACACAGAGATTATGAGTGTTGATGAAGCAAAGAAGACTGGTGCAATGGCATTATTCGGAGAAAAATATGGTGACAAAGTACGAGTTGTTACAATGGGAGACTTCTCCAAAGAATTTTGTGCAGGTACACATGTACCACACACAGGAGTAATCAAAGCATTTAAGATTATTTCTGAGACAGGTGTTGCAGCAGGAGTAAGACGTATCGAGGCATTAACCGGAGACGGTGTAATGAAATATTACCTTGATGAAGAAAAAACACTTCATGAAGCAGCAAAAGCAGCAAAGGCAGAGCCTCATAAATTAGCAGAAAAGATTCAGTCCATGCTTGACGAGATCAAAGCACTTACTGCAGAGAATGAAAAGTTAAAAGATCAGATTGCAAAGAGTGAAGTTGCAGATGTAATGGATCAGGTAGTGGAAGCAGGCGATTACAAAGTACTTCCAGTATCCGTAAAAGACGTTGATATGAATGCTCTGCGTACTTTAGGTGATGACCTTAAAGATAAGATTGGAAGCGGTGTTATTATTCTTGCTTCCGATATGGGCGGAAAAGTTAACTTAATCGTAACTGCAACAGATGATGCTGTAAAAGCAGGTGCACATGCAGGAAAGATCATCAAAGAGGCAGCAGCCTTAGTAGGTGGCGGCGGTGGTGGACGTCCAAATATGGCTCAGGCCGGTGGAAAGAATCCAGCAGGAATTAAAGCTGCATTAGAAAAAGCAGTGGAAATCGCAAAAGAACAATTATAAAACTTAATTTGTAGATTTCGTATAGATAAAAAAAGAAAAAATACCATATCCCATCTGCTCTGTAGTCGCTGTGTTTAAGATGCTCGTCCGCATCTTAAACACGCTCCGAAGCCGCATCTGGGATATGGTATTTTTTCTTTTTTCTGGCTATTTTAAATCTACAGTTGGGCAACGTGGAATGTACCAGAAGAATATAGCTTTCCGGGAAATTAATTTCTAAAGGGCTGAGGTATAAATTGTTGGATATTACTGAGCTGATAAAAATATGGGAAAAGAGAAAAAACATGGGCTTCTGGGGAAAATTCTCATTTTTTTCACACAAACTCCTGATTTCATCTGGCGCAAAAGAATAGAAAAGCAGAAATTTGATATAGAACAAAATGTGATGTCGGAGCAAGTAAAAATGCCGGTTAGGCATTTTCTACGCCGCGACTATCTTCACATTTTGTTCTATATCAAAATTCTGGTTTTCGTTTCTTAGTCCATCAAATCAGAATTTCGATAGGAGGATAGTTTATGATTCGACCAATTATGAGAGATGTTTTGTTTCTCAAAAAGAAAGCAGTTCCTGCGACAAAAAACGATATGTCAGTAGTGCAGGATTTACTTGATACGTTAAAGGCAAATGAAGCTGGTTGTGTTGGAATGGCAGCAAATATGATTGGGGTAAACAAAAGAATTATTGCGGTGAATATGGGATTTGCGAATATTGCGATGTTAAATCCGATGATTGTGAGTAAAAAAGGACCATATGAAGCGGAAGAAGGCTGTTTATCTTTAAAAGGAGTTAGAAAAACGACTCGATATCAGGAGATAGAAGTGGAGTATGAAGATATTCATTTTAAAAAACAGCACCAGAAGTATAAAGGCTGGGTGGCACAGATTATACAGCATGAGGTGGATCATTGCGAAGGGATAATTATTTGATTTGTGAAGCAAAACAGACGCACCAAAAGAGAGAAGAGACTCTATATCTGTGACTCTATCACTTGTGGGTTGAATGTTCGCTTTTGCGCTCACATTCAATCCTCGTTCTAAGGGCACAATATAGAGTCTCTTCTCTCTTTCGGTGCTGGTTTCGTCAATTTTGTTAACTTACCTATGGTAAATCATAAGATAAATATTAAGAGAACAGTTTTTTCTTGACTTTCGTATATTCTTCTTCGGTATATCTTTTTTCTAATATTTTTTCTTTTGGTATTCCAAAAGAAATGAATGCAGCAATTACGTGTTCCCGTTCCTTTTGAGTATTTTCTCGTTCCCTTTGAAGATTTTCCCGTTCTTTTTTCGTATTTCTACGTTCTTGTGCTACTCCCTTATCCCAGGCATCTTCTAGCATTCCCTGTAATATGCACGACCCATACTTTCTCCCATCGCTTCCACCTTCCTTTCTAATTCTTTAGTCATCTCTACGCCGCATTCATTTTTTAAATAATTCTTTTTTACTTTTGTGAGAAAGTCCTGCATCGACTGGAACTTCTAATATCTCTACTTCCTCAATTCTATTGATTATCTCCAGTATATCATATTCTTTAAATTCTTCTACACTGTATTTTAAAATTCTTGCCAGAATCTGTTTATCCTTTTCTAGCAAGAAGACTCCGACCTAAGGTGGGAGATAAATTGCGTCTGTTACCTACTTGATATTGCATTCTAATCATAGTATAATATATTCAGTCGAATGATAAAGAAAGGCTGAAATACAATGAATTTAGATAATAATGCACATTCAGTGTTCTTACTGCACTATCATCTTGTGCTTGTGGTCAAGTATCGTAGACAGGTTTTTGATGATGGTATTTCCAGCAGGGCGAAAGAGATATTTGAGTATATTGCTCCAAACTACAATATTACTCTTGAGGAATGGAAGCACGATAAAGACCATATACATATCCTTTTCAGGGCACACCCCAATACGGAAATAAGTAAGTTCATAAATGCATATAAGAGTGCAAGCAGCAGACTTCTTAAGAAAGAGTTTCCACAGATACGGCAAAAGTTGTGGAAAGAACATTTCTGGAGCAAGAGTTTTTGTTTGATTACAACAGGCGATGCGCCAATTGAAGTGATCAAAAAATATATAGAAAGTCAGGGACAAAGGGACCGAAAAAGGAAGTGACAGAGTGGCAAACAGAGCATATAAATTCAGAATGTATCCCAATGATGAACAGAAGATTTTGTTTGCTAAGACTTTTGGATGTGTCAGAATGGTGTATAATCATTGGCTTGATAGAAAGATCCGGCAGTACGAGGAGAACAAGACAAACGTAACATATACCATTTGTGCAAAAGAAATGGTTGCAATGAAGAAAACGGAAGAATACGGATTTTTAAAGGAAGTAGATAGTATTGCATTACAGCAATCGCTCAGACACCTTGATACGGCATTTCAGAACTTTTTCAAACAGCCGAAAACAGGTTTCCCAAGATTCAAATCAAAAAAGCGGAATAAAAACAGCTATTCCACGGTCTGCATCAATGGGAACATGACTCTGTCTAATGGATATTTGAAATTACCTAAGATTGGCCAAGTCCGCTTAAAACAGCACAGGTCTGTTCCAAGTGAATACAGACTGAAATCTGTAACAGTAAGTCAGACCCCAAGTGGAAAATACTATGTAAGTATTCTTTTTGAGTATGAAGACCAAGTACAGGAAAAGGAGCTGCAAAAGTTTTTAGGTTTAGATTTTTCCATGCATGAATTATATCGTGACAGCAACGGTAAGGAGCCTGCCTATCCAAGGTATTACAGGAACGCAGAGAAAAAATTAGCGAGAGAACAACGTAAGCTTTCCAAAATGCAGAAAGGTTCAAACAATCGCAATAAGCAGAGGCTTAAAGTGGCAAAACTTCACGAAAAGGTTTCCAATCAAAGAAAAGACTTTCTGCATAAGCAGTCAAGACAGATAGCCAATGCCTATGATTGCATATGTATAGAAGATTTGGATATGAAAGCAATGTCACGGTCGTTGAAATTTGGAAAATCCGTTTCAGATAACGGCTGGGGAATGTTCACAACATTTTTGAAATACAAACTGGAGGAACAGGGGAAAAAGATTGTGAGAGTGGATAGATTTTTTGCAAGCAGCCAGACCTGTTCTGTTTGTGGTTACAAAAATACAAAAACGAAAAATCTTGCGATAAGAGAGTGGGATTGTCCGCAGTGTGGAACCCATCACGACAGAGATGTAAATGCGGCGATAAATATCAGAAATGAGGGAATGCGGCTGGTAATTGCATGACCGTAGAGAACAAATACAACCGTGGGACACACGGGGATAGCTCGCATATGCTTAGCACGGTAGTGCTATCGAACGAGAACCAAACTTGCCGAAGTTGGGAAGCCCACACCTCTATAGGTGGGGGAGGATGTCACATCTGATATAATAACCAAAATAAAGAGGTAAAAGAACTGGAGAAATAATTTATTTAAAAAATTTTAAAAAAGTTATTGACGAATTAGTATTTTGTGCTATAATGTTAGACAGTGCAAAAATACCCAGACAGTTGTATTAGGCACAATACGCAACTGGAGGGAGGTTAGGTGAGTCAATGTCAAGTATTATCGTTAAAGAAAACGAATCTTTAGACAGCGCTCTTCGTCGTTTTAAGAGAAGCTGTGCTAAAGCAGGTATTCAGCAGGAGATTCGTAAAAGAGAACACTATGAGAAACCAAGTGTGAAACGTAAAAAGAAATCTGAAGCTGCTAGAAAACGAAAATATAAATAAGTGCTGTAAGAGGACATCCAGTTAAGGATGTCCTTTTTTCATGTTGTTTTTTAAGGATATCCTGGGGAGGTTTGAGATTTAGAAATTTAGTTCCCAGACTTCGTCTGTGTCCATTTTCCAAATAGATCAAATTAGACATAATTGTGATTATGTAAAGTTCACAAAAGAAAAACTTTCTTTTATAAATAGTTATTCAAAATATCCTTAAAATTGCACAAAACTAATTGACCGATTTATACAAAAGTGATATTATTAAAACTGGAATGAGTGTATGAGTTATCATATACTTCCAATGATATATTATTTCTTTGAAGGAGGAGATTATTTTGAAGAAGATTATTAATGCAGTAGATCAGGTAGAAAACCAGATGATAGAAGGTATGGTTAAGGCTTTCCCTCAGTATGTTAAGAAGCTTGACTGTGGTAATGTTGTTGTCAGAGCGCAGAAGAAGACTGGCAAGGTAGCATTAATCAGTGGTGGTGGAAGCGGACATGAGCCAGCACATGGCGGATTCGTTGGAAAAGGTATGTTAGATGCTGCAGTTGCAGGTGCTGTATTTACTTCTCCTACTCCTGACCAGATTTATGAAGGAATTAAAGCCGTTGATGATGGCAAGGGCGTTTTAATGGTAGTAAAGAATTATACAGGTGATGTTCTTAACTTCGAGATGGCAGCAGAGATGGCAGCGGATATGGATGGCATCGATGTAAAAGAAGTTGTTGTTAATGATGACGTAGCTGTACAGGATTCTTTATATACAACAGGTCGTCGTGGTGTTGCCGGAACTGTATTTGTACATAAGATTGCCGGAGCATTAGCAGAAAGAGGAGCAAGCCTTGATGAAGTACAGGCTGTTGCTCAGAAAGTTATCGATAACGTAAGAACAATGGGTATGGCTATTAAGCCTTGTACTGTACCAGCAGCTGGAGAACCTGGATTTGAACTGGCTGACGATGAGATGGAAATCGGTATTGGTATCCATGGAGAGCCTGGTGTTGAGAAGAAGCCTCTTGAAACAGCAGATGAGATTGTTGATACACTCCTTGAGAAGATTTTAGCAGATATCGACTATGCAGGATCTGAAGTTGCAGTGATGATTAATGGATGTGGATCTACTCCTTTAATGGAACTGTTCATCGTTAATAATCATGTGGCAGATGTTTTAGCTGAGAAAGGTATCAAAGTATATAAGACAATGGTAGGCGAATACATGACATCTCTTGAGATGGAAGGATTCTCTATCACATTACTTCGTCTGGATGATCAGATGAAAGAACTTTTAGATGATGAGGCAGATACTCCTGCACTTACCGTTGCAAAATAATAGAACAACAGGCAGACTGTCTAAGGTCAGTTATTGACAGACTGACCTTAGACAGGTTACAATGAATTATAAAAAGACCGGCGTAATCTGCGTGGGTCTTTTGTTACAGTATTAATATGATACCAGGGTAAAAGGCTAGAAAGCCGATGCAAGTATGCTTGCAAGAGTGTAAAGCATGTAATGATTTGGTATCAAAAGGGTCAAAATACTTTTTGACCTCAACAGCATAATATCAGGAAAGAGGACATAATTATGGCAGACGTAAAAAAAGTAATTGAGATCATTGACAAGATTATTGCAGATGTAGATGAGCAGAAGTTATTTTTAACAGAGCTTGATAATGTAATTGGTGACGGTGACCATGGAATTAATCTTGCACGTGGTTTTGATGCAGTTAAAACAATTGAAGGAACATTTGAAGGCAAAGATATCGGAGCTATTTTAAAAGCAATCGGAATGAAGCTTGTTTCTACTGTTGGTGGTGCTTCCGGTCCTTTATACGGAACAGCATTTATGAAGTCAGGTGCTTTACTGAATGGTAAGACAGAGATGGATATGAATGACTTTATCGAAATGCTTCAGGTTTCTATTGACGGTATCATGAAGCGTGGTAAAGCAGTAAAAGGCGAGAAGACTATGCTTGATGCCATGATTCCGGCACATGATGCAATTGCAGCTTCCTATGAAGCAGATAAAGATGCAAAGAAAGCTTTAGAAGCAGGTGTAAAGGCAGCGGAAGAAGGTATTGAATATACAAAGACAATTATCGCAACAAAAGGTCGTGCAAGCTATCTTGGAGAAAGAAGTATCGGACATCAGGATCCGGGCGCTACTTCATTTACATTAATGCTTAAAGCAGTACAGGAACTTGCATAAGAGAAAGGAATTAGAAACATGGTAGGTATTGTTGTTGTATCCCATAGCCAGAAGTTAGCAGAAGGTGTTGTGGAATTGGCATCTTTAATGGCACCGGAAACACCGATGAAGGCAGCCGGTGGAATGGATGACGGCGGATTTGGGACAAGCTTTGAAAAAATTACAGAAGCAGTCGAGGAAGTGTATAGTGAGGATGGCGTAGCAATCTTTATGGATTTAGGAAGCGCTGTTATGACAACAGAGATGGTCTTAGAATCTATGGAAGACCGCAAGATCAAGATGGTTGATTGTCCTGTTGCAGAAGGAACGATTGCAGCCGCAGTAGTTGCCGCAGGAGGAGCTTCTCTTGAAGAAGTTGTGCAGGTAGCACAAGCATCGAAAGAACAGGCAAAATTCTAATTTGTAAATTTTGTATAGACGAAAAAAGAAAAAACACGATATCCTATCTGCTCTGTAGTTGCTGTATTTAAGATGCTCGTCTGCATCTTAAATACACTCCGAAGCCGCATCTGGGATATCGTGTTTTTTCTTTTTTCTGTTTAATCCAAATTCACAGTTTAGTAACATGGAATATGCCAGAAGGAAGTTCTATTGCAGGGGGCAACAGACGCCGCTGAAGAGAGATTGCTTAACTGAATTGTATTAAGGTTTCTAAAGAAAAGAGAATTTTTATAAGTTTGATTTTGTTCCGTTGCGCCAAACGCTACATTTTGCCTCAAAAAACGAAAACTTCGGAAAAACGAGTCCAAAGTTTTCGTTTTTTGAGGCAAAATTCCACAGCGCAAAGTCACAAAATGCAATACTTATAAAAATTCTCTTTCCTTTACTATAGTTTCCTTGCAATTCAGCAAGAAGTTCTATTATAGCGGCTGTCTAACCTCATCCTACAACTCAGTTAAAAAACAAGGGGATTATCCAGAAGTATACAATTTCTATTCAGATGGAAAACTCCAGAAGAAATGAGTCAATCCTTTAGATTTTAATTTCCTGAGGATCCATAACCTTCTGGAGAATCCCCATTCTCACCAACTGTAGATTTAGAGTAGTCAGAAAAAAGAAAAACTACCCTATCCCAGATGCGACTACAGAGCAGATGGGATAGGGTAGTTTTTCTTTTTTCGTCTACACCAAATCTACAAATCAGGAGTTCTATTTTTTTCTTCTTTCTCATAGGGATATAAAAAATACATGGTGTGATTTTATGCTGGAAAGGAAGAGTTCTTTTGTCTGTTCGGTAAATGGAGCCAAAGAAATCAGTATAGAAAATTATGGAAGTCTGGGTGATTTCAGTGATAAAAAGATTGTGTTGAACTGCTATAAATGTAAGATGATTATTGAGGGGGAAGGTCTTTTAATTGAATATTTTACCGATGTTGATATGAAGATTACAGGTCATATTCATTCAATTCATTTTTGAAGGGAGAAGAAGATGCTCTTTTCGTTATTTCATTTTCTGTCGGGATATTGCCGGGTTGTTTTAAGTGGGATGAATCAGGAACGTTTTTTAAATCTCTGCGCAGCAAAGCAGATTCTTTTGTGGAATATTAAAAAAGAGGGAAAGCATTATATTTTTTACATAAGCAGAGGGGGATATAAAGAACTTCAGGAAATATCAGAAAAAACGGGGAGTACGTTCCGGTGTATACAGAAAAAAGGAATCCCGTATTTGTTCTGCAGATATAAAAAAAGAAAGTGTTTTGTGTTGGCACTTTTGTTTTGTACAGCTATTTTTATTGTCATGTCCTGTTTTATATGGCAGGTGCAGGTGACAGGAAGTTATGGACACTCAGAGGAAGAGCTTCTTGATTATCTTGAGAAAAAAGGAGTTCATAGTGGGACAAAGATTTCAGGGTTTTCGTGTGCACGATTAGAGGAGCAGATTCGAAAGGATTTTGAAGATATAGCATGGGTGTCTTGTGAAAGAAAGGGAACACTGTTAAGAGTCAGAGTGAAGGAAACTTTAGATAAACGTGATCAAAAGGAGGGAGAAATGCAGGAATCACCATGTAATCTTATTGCTTCAAAGAAAGGAAAGATTGCCAGTATACTTATAAGAAGCGGAAGTGCAAAGGTGAAAAAGGGCGATAAAGTAAAGCCGGGGGATGTGCTTATTTCAGGGGTTGTAGAGATAAGAGATGATGCGGGAGAAATCGCAGAGGAGACCTTAGTAAGGGCGCAGGGAGATGTTTATGCGATTTCAAAAATAAAATATGAAGATCATTTTCCATTAATTTATTATAAAAAAAATTATACTGGAAAGACAGAAAAAAGTTATCGCTTTTTGATAAATGGTTATACGATTAAAATGCCGGAACGTAAAACAGCATATGCAGAGTATGATGAACAGTCCAGAGAAATTTTGCTGCATATCGGACCGCAGTTTTATCTGCCGGTTTCTCTTTTTGTTATAACAAAGGCGCAGTGTCAGATTTCAAAAGAGAGTTATAGTGTGTCCCAGGCAAAAAAGGAGGCAAGGAAGCGTCTTTTTCTCTTTTTGAAAGAATATGAGAGAAAAGGGGTGGTAATCCTGAAAAATAATGTTAGAATAGACAGTGATAAAAATGAGTGTACTGCAAAGGGAATTATCAAGATAAAAGAACGTGTAGGTAAAGTTCAGGAGATTTCCTCAACATTAAATGGGGAAAAGGATATAAAACAAGAGCCTGTTGTTTTAAACAGATAATTTTGGCAGTAAGTTCAATTACAAATCATATAGTGGGATTTTGAAAATATATTGACAAGAAAGGAAAATCAGACAAAGAATGAGTATAGCAGAACAGGAATTCCCTTTTCCAGCGGAACATGCAAGTAATGTTTTTGGTCAGTTTGATGCAAACATGAAAAAGATAGAGAAGACATTGCATGTAACGATTATTTTTAGAGATGACAAGTTGAAGTTAATTGGAGGAGAGAAGGATTGCGATAGAGCAAAACATGTAATAGAGCAGCTCCTTTTATTATCGCAGAGAGGGAATGATATTACAGAGCAGAATATTAATTATACACTTTCTCTTTCCATGACGAATGAGGAATCTGCGGTTACCCAGTTAGATAGTGATGTGATCTGTCATACGATCATGGGGAAACCGATTAAGCCAAAAACGATGGGACAGAAGAAATATGTGGATATGATTACCAATAAGATGATTGTATTTGGTGTAGGACCTGCGGGAACCGGAAAGACATATCTTGCGATGGCAAAGGCAATTACAGCATTTAAGGCGAATGAAGTGAATCGTATTATTCTGACTCGTCCGGCGATTGAAGCCGGGGAGAAATTGGGATTTCTTCCGGGTGACCTTCAAAGTAAAGTGGATCCGTACTTACGGCCTCTTTACGATGCGCTTTACGAAATTATGGGTGCGGATACTTTTGCTAAAAACATGGAAAAGGGATTAATAGAAGTGGCACCTCTTGCTTATATGAGAGGAAGAACGTTAGATAATGCATTTGTTGTGTTAGATGAAGCGCAGAATACGACACCGGCACAGATGAAGATGTTTCTCACCCGTATTGGTTTTGGATCAAAGGCAATTATTACCGGCGACCTTACGCAGAAAGACTTGCCGTCAGGTACTCGTTCAGGTCTTGATGATGCACTTCATGTGCTTAAGAATATTGATGAAATTGGTGTATGTAATCTGACAAGCAAAGATGTTGTGCGTCACCCGCTTGTTCAGAAAATTGTTACCGCATACGATGAGTATGACAAAAAGAAAGAAGCAAGACAAAAGAGAAAGCAGAGAACAACAGGAAAGCAGGAGAAAAAATGACATTTGAAATAGAAAATGTATATCCGGAAGTGGTTTTGCCGGATTATGAGACCGTTATTAAAAATGTAATCGAAGCTGCATTAGATTATGAGAAATGTCCGTATGAAGTGCAGGTATATGTACTTTTGACAGATAATGAGGAGATTCATCAGATCAACAGGGAACATCGCCAGATTGACCGTCCGACGGATGTTCTTTCTTTTCCAATGGCAGACTATCCGGTGCCGGGAGATTTCTCTGATATAGAAGAAAGAGATCCGGATGCTTTTCATCCAGAAACAGGGGAATTGATGCTTGGCGATATCATTATTTCCATGGATAAAGTAAAAGAACAGGCGAAGGCTTATGGGCACTCTAATACAAGGGAGCTGGCATTTTTAGTTGCGCACAGTATGCTTCATCTAATGGGATACGATCATATGGTAGAGGAAGAACGTATAGTAATGGAAAGAAAGCAGGAAGAGATTCTTAAGAGTTGTGGATATATTCGGGAGATGGAATCTTGAAACATACAAAAAAGCATAGGATATGGGATACGATTATTGTTGGTGCAGGAGCAGCCGGTATGGCAGCGGCGATTGCCTGTAAAAATCAGGGACAGAAAGTTCTTCTGATTGATAAGCAGAGTCAGATGGGCAGAAAGATTCTTGTTACAGGTAATGGAAAGTGCAATCTTACTAACTTTTCACAAAAAGAAGAATATTATCGGAGTGATTGTCCCGGAAGAGCGCAGAAAGTACTGTCTGTGTTTGGGCAAAGAGAAGCAATGGAATTGTTCCAAAGTCTTGGAATTTATACAAAGGATAAGAATGGGTATGTTTATCCGTATAGTGAACAGGCGGCAAGCGTGAGGGAAGCCTTTGAAGCAGGTGTACTGTCCGGAACGGGAGTTACTTTTGTTCCTGAAGCGGAAGTTCGTACAGTTTCTGAAAAAGAAGGTCTGTTTTATATCGGGGTACATTTGCTTTCCGAAGAAAATGTACAACATAAAAAAGAAAAATACTATGTTTGCAAGAGCCTTCTTATTACAACCGGTGGACTTGCCGGACCAAAGTTTGGATGTGATGGCAGCGGCTATACATTTGCAAAGCAATTTGGACACAGGATAATAAGACCGCTTCCGGCACTTACTGCATTAAAGTCATCTGCTCCGTTTTTAAAAAAAGTGAGTGGAGTACGTAATCAGGCAGCGATCACATTAGAAATCAATGGCAATGCAGTCCGACATGAAATCGGGGAACTTCAATGGACCGACTACGGAATTTCAGGAGTGGCAATTTTTCAGTTGAGCCGCTTTGCTATTACAGCGTTAGAAGAAAATAAAAAGGTTTCATTATCTTTTGACTTTATGCCAGAGCTTTCTTCAGAAGAAAAAGGAAACCTGTTTTTAAGTCTTGCACAAAATAATAAAAAGAAAAGTATGTTATCTTTTTTAAAGGGACTGTTTCCAGCGAAGCTTTGTCCAATTATTTTAAGAGAGGCAAAGGTAGAAGAAGGACAAACGACGGGCAGAATGAAAAAACAAGATTGGGAGAATCTTGTAAAAGCAGTTGCTCATTTTTCATTGCGAATTAACGGATATGCAAGTTATGAAAAGGCACAGGTAACGAGAGGCGGAGTCTGCCTTGATGAATTAACAGATACGTTAGAGTCCGTTTTGCAGCCTGGACTATTTTTTGCAGGAGAAGTAGCAGACGTTGATGGAACTTGCGGAGGCTATAATCTTCAATGGGCATTTTCGAGTGGTACAGTAGCAGGAAGAGCGATTGTCAAGAGAAATCAAGAGCTTTTTAAGGATGACCGGCATACGATGGAAGAAAACGATGGTATTTCAGAAAGGAACCGAAGAAGATGATACGAATTTCACAGTTGAAATTAAAGGTGGGACATACCAGGGAACAACTTTTTGAAGAGATTATTCATCAGGCGCATGGGAAAAGACCTGTCTCCTGGCAGATTGTAAGAAAATCTGTGGATGCAAGAAAGAAGCCACAGCTTTTTTATGTGTATACAATTGATGCAGAGTTTGAAAATGAAAAGAAACTTCTTTCAGCCAAAAAAAGTAAATGGACAAAACCATCTGTTTCAAACTATACCTTTCCATATAGTAATAGTAAAGAAGCAGGAATGTCTTTCAAAGAAGAAAAACTGGAAGAACGACCAGTGATTGTAGGAATGGGACCAGCCGGACTTTTTGCTGCGTTAGTTCTTGCGAGGGCTGGATTTGCCCCTGTTGTTTTTGAACGTGGGGATTGTGTGGAGACCCGATCTGAAGTTGTGGAACATTTTTTTGAGACGGGGGAACTGGATGAGGAATCGAATGTACAGTTTGGAGAGGGTGGTGCAGGAACCTTTTCTGATGGAAAGCTTAATACATTAGTTAAAGATAAATTTGGGCGAAATCATTTTGTTCTGAAGGAATTTGTGAAACATGGCGCACCGAAGGATATTCTTTATGAAGCTAAACCGCATATAGGAACAGATATTTTAAAAGATGTGGTGGCATCAATTCGAAAAGAAATCGAAAGTCTGGGTGGGGAAGTTCATTTTCGGACAAAGGTTTGTGATATATTGTGTGAGGATATTGCCGGCATAAAAGAAGATGAGGCAGGGAAAGTCCATGAACAGGAAATAACTGCTGGCAGGCAGAACAGCCAGATCAAAGGACTTCTTATCGAGAAAGACAGTGTTCGTACAAAATACCCTTGCCGCAATGTTATTTTTGCAATCGGTCACAGTGCAAGAGATACTTTTTATATGCTTCATGAAAAGAAGCTCTTCATGACTCCGAAAGCATTTGCCATTGGAGTCCGTGTGGAACATCCGGCGCATCTTATTAATGAAAGCCAGTATGGAAAAGAGTATCCGGAAGAACTTCCGACAGCGAGCTACAAGCTTACACATCAGTGTGAAAGTACGGGCCGGGGAATCTATTCTTTTTGTATGTGTCCAGGAGGATATGTTGTAAATTCTTCTTCAGAAAAAGGACGGCTTTGCGTTAATGGGATGAGTTATCATGACCGGGCAGGACGTAATTCAAATACGGCATTGATTACAACAGTAACACCAGAAGATTTTTCTTCTGACAGTCCATTAGCAGGGTTGGAATTTCAACGTAAGTATGAGAAACTTGCTTATAAAATCGGTAATGGAAAGATTCCGGTACAGCTTTTTGGAGATTTCATGAAAAAACAGGTATCCACAAAGATCGGAACAGTCACCCCATCAATAAAGGGAGATTGGCAGTTTGCAAATCTTCATGAGTGCCTTCCGGATTACGTTTGTGAATCTCTTTTGGAAGGGATGAAGGCTTTTGGACGTAAAATAAAGGGGTATGATGCAGAAGATGCCGTTTTTTCAGGTGTAGAAACAAGAACATCTTCCCCGCTTCGCATGGAAAGAAATAAGAAGTTTGAAAGTAATATCAAAGGATTTTTCCCATGTGGAGAAGGAGCAGGTTATGCCGGAGGAATCACTTCTGCAGCAATGGATGGTATTAAAACTGCGGAAGCCATTGCAGAGAAGATTCTCACACAGAATTAAGTACAGCCAGCAGCAAGACAAAGATTGATTGCATCTACTAACAAAGATATTTCTGTGTTTACAAACGTAGGACCATTGTGTATAATACAACGGATAAAATACTACTACGAATTCTGGCTGGAAAAGCCTTAGAATTTAAGCAAAGTAAGTGGTTATTGATAATTATTAAAAGCCACTTAGTATACGAGGAGGGACATTATGAATAACGTCGATATCGACAGAATTAATGAATTATACCATAAATCCAAATCTGTGGGACTTACCAAAGCAGAAGAAGCAGAGCAGAAAAAACTCCGCAAAGCTTACCTTACTGCCATCCGCAAAAACTTGCGTGGTTCTTTGAACCGAATTGACATTCAGAATAAAGACGGAAGTATCGAAAATCTTGGTGAGAAATATGGAAAGAAGCTGGATAAAAACTAAAATGCCAGAAGAAGCTTTAGAATTAAAAAAGAATCTGCGGTGTGATATGAAAGCAAGACGAAATGCATTGACAGATGAAGAAAAAAAACATGCCGCAGCAAACTGCCTGTCAAAATTAAAAGAACTGCCGGAATTTATGAATGCAGACAGGATATATGCCTATATCGCCTGCCGGAATGAATTAGAAACCGCAGACATTATTAGCTGGTGTCTTTCTCATGGAAAGCATGTTGCCGTTCCAAAAGTACAAGGAGAAATTATGCATTTTTATGAAATCACTGCGCTATCTGACTGTGTTCCCGGAGCATTTGGTATCCTTGAGCCAACAGGAGAAGAAAAAGACAGAATCACAACTCCAGGCTTTATGCTTGTCCCAGGACTTGCCTTTGATAAAAACGGAAATCGTCTTGGATACGGCGGTGGATTTTATGATAAATATCTCGCATCCCATGAGGAGATTATAACAGCGGCATTGGGGTATGACTTTCAAATCGTAGAAAAAGTACCGTCCGAATCCCATGATAGGAGGATGGACTATTTAATTTATTAGGCAAAACAGACGCCCCCGAAGAGAGAAGCGCCTCTATATTTGTGACTTTAGTCGCGGCGGTTTGGATGTTCGCTTATGCGCTCGCATCCAAACCTTGCTCCGAGGCCACAAATATAGAGGCGCTTTTCTCTTCGAGGGCTGTCTTTGGCTAGATTTTTAAATTAAATAGTGCATGGGAAAGATTTGAGGTTGAAATCAGAAGTCTCTCATCCCCAAATTACTCCCAACTAATCAGCCATCGGCTTTGTGAAGGTTATAAATATCTGCCGGATTGTCTGATGTAAATAAGGAAGATATTCTTCCATGGATACTGGCTGCTGATATAAAATGCAACTATAGCAGGTAGAACCTACCAGCTCTAAGATTGTAAAAAGCATTAATTCCTGATTCTCGCAGGAGATATGATTCTGTGTCAGCATATCCTGATAGTAATCATAAAACTGTCGAGAATTTTCCGGGACAGTCTTCTCAAAAGCATTTTTAAAGATTCCCCAGGAAAGATTCTTAGAGATGAACTGAAGAAGCTTCGGTTCCTTTTCTAATCGGTCTATGATATGATCAATGACGAAAAACATCTGGTTTTCAAAACCCTGAATATTCTGTTCTATTAAAGCCGTATGCGCATTCCCAAAAAGTTGGCTTGTTTTATATGTTACAAGCCGGTCTCTTAAATCATATTTATCTTTAAAATATAAATAGAAAGTTCCCTTTGCAAGACCTGCCCGGTTTACGATGTCGGAAATGGTTGTTTTAGTAAAACCCTTTTCGGTAAACAGTTCAAAAGAGGTCTGCAATAATGTTGTATTCTTTTGTTTTTTATTTGTCTCAACTTTTCCCATAATAATACCACCTTAAACGATGTTGAATGTATTTGGGTACATTATGCAACAAAAATGACTAAAAGTCAATAACGTAAAAATGACCAAAATTCAGTTTCGCTTATTGAGGAAAATTGTGCGTTACTCAGTGTTGACCAATGGTCATTTTTTGCATATAATATTGGTTAGGAAAATAAAATAGATTGAAGAAGGGGATGATAAGTTTGTTGATTAAGATGGGTAAGCAGATTGCGAAACATAAGTTTCTTATATTGCTTATTGGATTTTTGTTACTGATACCTTCCTTAATAGGAACAGTAACAACAAAGGTTAATTATGACTTACTTAGTTATCTGCCGGATACGCTTGAGACGGTAAAAGGTCAGGATATTCTGGTGGATGAGTATGGTATGGGTGCATTCTCGATGGTTGTTGTCGAGAATATGGAACTGAAAGATGTACAGAAGCTTGAGAGAAAGTTTGAGGCAGTTGATCATGTAAAGGATGTTCTCTGGTACGATGATATTGCAGATCTGAATCTTCCAATCCAGATGATACCAAAGAATTTAAGAGAAGCATTTTTTAAAGGGGATGCCACGATGATGATCGTACTTTTTGATAATACGACATCGTCAGATGAATCGATGAATGCGGTTGCTGAGATGCGGAAACTGGCGAATAAGCAGTGTTTTATCAGTGGTATGTCAGGAGTTGTTAACGATATTAAAGATGTAGCGTTAGATGAACTGCCAATTTATGTTGTAATTGCAGCAGTATTATCTTTTCTTGTATTGGAATTCACTACGGAATCTTTCCTTGTTCCGGTGTTTTTCTTATTAAGTATCGGAATTGCTATTTTGTATAACTTAGGAAGTAACGTATTCTTAGGGCAGGTTTCTTATATTACAAAGGCACTGACTGCGGTTCTGCAGCTTGGAGTTACGATGGATTATTCCATTTTCCTGCTAAATAGTTACGAGGAGTATAAAGAAAAATATTCAGAAGATAAGAACCGGGCGATGGGTCATGCGATTGCCAGTACGTTTAAAGCCGTTGTCGGAAGTTCTGTCACAACCGTAGCCGGATTTGCAGCACTTTGTTTTATGACATTTGCGCTGGGGCGAGATCTTGGTATTGTTATGGCAAAGGGTGTTATCATCGGTGTAGTATGTTGTGTAACGATTCTTCCATCACTGATTCTTGCATTTGATAAACAGATTGAGAAGACAAAGCACAGACCGTTGATTAAGAGCGTAGATGGTGCATCAAACTTTATTATTAAGAATCATTGGATATGGCTGCTGGTATTCCTTGTGATGTTACTTCCGGCAATCCATGGAAATAATAATACAAAGATTTATTATGATATTGCAAAGTCAATGCCATCGACTCTTCCAAGTAATGTGGCAACAGATAAATTAAAAGAAGACTTTGATATGAGTACGATGCATATGATTATGATGGACAGCAACATGGATTCCAAAGATAAAAGGGATATGTTAGATGCCATTGATAATGTAAAAGGTGTAAAGTGGACGATCAGCATGAATTCACTTGTTGGAGCAACTGTCCCGGAATCAATGATTCCAAAGGATATAAAGAGTATGCTGCAAAGTGGCGATCATGAACTTGCCTTTATCTGTTCTGAGTATGAATCAGCAACACCGCAGGTAAATAAACAGATTGCAAAGATTAATAAGATAACGAAGTCCTACGATAAAACTTCGATGGTTATTGGAGAAGCTCCTTTGATGAAGGATCTTGAAGATGTTACCAATATTGATATTCAGAATGTAAATGTTGCTTCAATCGCAGCGATTTTTATTATCATTCTTATTATATTTAAATCAATATCCCTGCCGGTTATCCTGGTATCGATTATTGAATTTGCGATTGCGGTTAACATGGCGGTGCCCTATTATCAGGGTGTAAGTCTTCCGTTTGTTGCCAGCATCGTTATTGGAACAATACAGCTTGGAGCGACCGTAGATTATGCGATTGTTTATACAAGCCGGTATTTGAAGGAACGAAGAAATGGCAAGAATAAATTAGAGGCAGTCAGCATTGCACACAAGTCAAATATGCTTTCTATTATAACGAGTGCATTGAGTCTGTTTGCTGCGACCTATGGTGTAGCCTGTTACTCACAGGTAGATATGATCGGTTCTATTTGTACGTTATTAGCAAGAGGTGCTGTTATAAGTATGATCGTTGTTTTAACTTTGCTGCCAACGATGTTCCTTATTTTTGATAAGGTAATCTGTAAAACGACAGGTGGAATGAAACATATTGATAATTAAATATATCAACAATTCAGGGAGTGATGAAGATGAGAAATAAAAGATTTATAAAGCATACTTCAAAAGCATTTGCTATTCTTATGAGTGCCATGATGGCAGTAGGAATTGCAATGCCGGTAAGTGCCGCAGAGAAGAAAGAGACAAAAGTAGATAAGTCAGAAACTGTTTATGTGAATGCGAATGCAGACGGAAGTGTAGACAAAATTACAGTAAGTGACTGGTTAAAGAACCATGGAAGCAGTGATGCATTAGAGGATTTTTCTAATCTTACGAATATTAAAAATGTAAAAGGCGATGAGACATTTACCCAGAATGCAGATGGTTCTATCGTCTGGGATTCAAAAGGTAATGATATTTATTACCAGGGAGAAACAAATGAGGAACTTCCTGTTACTATGAAGGTAAGTTATTATCTTGACGGCGAGAAGATGGATCCGAAAGATATGGCAGGTAAGAGCGGTGAAGTCAAGATTCGTTTTGATTATTACAATAATTCTAACGAAACAGTAAAAGTAAAAGGGAAAAAATACAATATAAAGACACCGTTTACAATGGTTACTGGAATGATTCTTTCTTCCGATGTATTTTCTAACATCGAAGTTAAGAATGGTAAAGTAATCAGTGACGGAGATAAGAGTGTTGTAGTTGGTCTGGCATTCCCTGGTTTAAAGAGCAGTCTGAATCTTGCTTCTTATGATAAATTAGAAGATGTAGATATTCCGGATTATGTAGAAGTAACTGCCAAAGCAGATAAGTTTGAACTTGCTTTGACAGCGACAGCGGCAACAACAGGAACATTAAAAAATATCGATACAAGTGATTTGAATGATGTCGATGATTTAAAAGAAAATATGGATAAGCTGACGGATGCAACAGATAAGCTGATCGATGGAAGTGAAGCATTATCAGAAGGTATGGGAACCCTTTCTTCTTCCGCCGGAGAATATACCAAGGGTGTATCTACTGCAAATGCCGGTGTAAAACAGCTTGTATCCGGTCTTAATACATTAAATTCTAAAAGCAGTCAGTTAGAATCCGGTGTAGAGTCCTTAAATGAAGGATTAAAGGCACTGAAAAAAGGAACAAAGGCATTAAATTCCGGTATTTCTTCTTATACGAAGGGAGTTTCTAGTTTAGATGCCGGTCTGCAGTCAGCAGCAGGTGGAACCGATAAGTTACAACAGGGAGCGGGTGCTCTTTCTAAAGGCATTACAGACTATACAAAGGGAGCCAATGATCTTGCAAATGGAATCGCAAAGTTAAATGGCAAGGTTTCCGGAATGAGCAGCTTAAAGCTTCCAAGTGAGGAAGAGTTAAAAGCAGTAAAGAGTGCATCTTCTTCATTGGAAAGCGACGCAAAGAAATTACAGGAATCTGCGGCAACGCTTCAGAGTGCGATTGAGAAGATGAATCAGCTATCAGCAGCGGTAGATGTATATAATAGTAAAATCGATGCACATAATAAAAAGGTTTCTGAAAAGTTCAATAGTGCAAAGAAAGCGTTAGAAGACGTAGATAGTAAGGCAACAGAAGAGGCAAATAAACAGATTTCTAATAAGAAAGATTCTATGAGCAGTAAAGCAACAGCAGATGCCAAAGCAGCAGCTAAGTCAGCGATTGACAATGTAAATGGTTTAACACCGGAGATGAAGAGTGCATTAGAGAATGCAATCGACAGTAAAGTTAGTGTAAGTGTAGAGCCATCAAGCATTGAAATCAGTGGCCTGACAGATGATGCTAAAAATGCATTAGGAGATGCTCCAAGTGCAGATAAGCTTACGCTTGGTGAACTGAAAGTCAGTCTTGGAGATATCGAGACTCTTTTGAAATATATGAAGACACAGGCAGCTATCTTAGAGAATTTTGCGGCAAATACCGGTTCTTTATCTGATGCAGCAGGTGAGATTCCAGCATTGATCAAAGGTGTTAGCGACTTAAACAGTGGAGCGAAGGATCTTACAGCAAATAATAAAAAGCTTACAAGCGGTATGAAAGATCTCACTTCCGGTCTTAGCAGCCTTTCCGATGGTCTTGATACAATGACAAAAGGAGCAGCTACTTTAACAGGTAATAATAACAGTCTTACGACCGGAGCAGATTCTGTAGATAAAGGAACAGGTAAACTTGTAGAAGGAAGTAAAAAGTTAGTAACAGGTGTTAAAGCATATGCACAGGGTGTGAATGCCGCAGCAATCGGCGTACAGAGTCTTTCCACCGGAATGAATAAGTTAGATTCCGCAGGTGGTCAGCTTACTTCTGGCATTGATAAGCTTGCAACAGGAAGTGATACTCTTACAGAGGGATTAAAAACATTTAATAATGACGGAATCAGTAAGCTTTCTGATCTTGCAGGAGATGATCTTGACAGTGTGATCAATCATTTTAAGGCAGTGAAAAAGGCAGATAAGAGATATCAGTCCTTCGGTGGAATTAAAAAAGGCGCAGAAGGCAGTGTGAAGTTTGTTATTGAAACAGATGCGATCGAAACGGAAGATGAGTAGGAAAATCGCATAAAAACGGGAGATAACAGGTAAAATTTAAAGAAATCCCTTGATAAATAGAGAAAAACCTGTTATACTACGAATAGTATACTGTAGATGATAAGAGTGGGTGGCTACCCACTCTTATTGTATGTCTGGGAAAGAGGTGAGAATCAACATGAAAAGAACAGAGATTGTTGCAAAGACGGAAGAACTTGTAACTCCAATTATTGAAGAGAATCATTTTGAGCTTGTAGATGTGGAGTATGTAAGAGAAGGTGCGAACTGGTATCTGCGCATATATGCAGATAAAGAAGGCGGTATCAACATTGATGACTGTGTTTTGATCAGCAGGGCTCTTGAAGAGAAACTGGATGCAGAAGATTTTATCTCTGATGCATATATTTTAGAAGTAAGTTCTCCGGGTCTTGGAAGACCATTAAAAAAAGAGAAAGATTTCAAGAGAAGTATTGGAAAGGCGGTAGAGTGCAAGCTTTATAAAGCCATTGACAAACAAAAAGAATTTGAAGGAGTCTTAAAAGACTTTACAGAAGATACCGTTACGATTGAAATTGACGAAAAAGATCTAGTATTAGACCGTAAGGATATTGCCATGATCCGTCTTGCGATTGAGTTTTAAAGAGATATAGATAAACAGGAGGATACGAGAAAATGAGTGAATTAATTGATGCTTTAAATCAATTACAAAAAGAGAAACATATTGAAAAAGAAGTAATCATGCAGGCGATTGAAGATTCTTTAGTTGCAGCATGTAATCGTGACTTTGGTAAGAACGCTGTTGTAAAGGTAAATATGGACAGAGAAACAGGAGATATCTCTGTATATGTAGAAAAGACTGTAGTAGAAGAAGTAGAAGATCCTGCAACAGAGATCAGTTTAGCAGATGCAAAGATGATTCGCTTCCATTATGAACTTGGGGATGTAGTAAATATCGAAGTTACTCCAAAGAACTTTGGAAGAATCGCAGCACAGCATGCAAGAAGTGTGATTGTGCAGAAGATTAAAGAAGAAGAAAGAAGAGTTGTATTTGAACATTTTGCACATAAAGAAAAAGATATCGTAACAGGTGTAGTACAGCGCTGTAATGGAAAGAATATCAGTGTAAGTCTTGATGATAAGACCGATGCTGTTCTCACAGAAAAAGAGCAGGTAAAAGGCGAGGTATTTAAACCAACAGACCGTATTAAACTTTACATCGTAGAAGTAAAAGATACAAACAAGGGACCAAAGATTTTAGTTTCCAGAACACATCCAGAACTTGTAAAGAGACTTTTTGAAAAAGAAGTTGCAGAAGTTTATGATGGAACAGTGGAAATTAAGAGTATTGCTCGTGAGGCAGGTTCCCGTACAAAGATTGCAGTTGCATCCAATGACCCTAACGTAGATCCTGTAGGAGCATGTGTAGGTATCAACGGAGCCCGCGTTAATGCAATCGTAAGTGATCTTCGCGGAGAAAAGATTGATATTATTGAATGGAACGATGATCCGGCAGTATTAATTGAGAATGCATTAAGCCCATCAAATGTTATTTCCGTAGAGGTAGATGAGGAAGAAAAGAGCGCACGTGTTGTTGTTCCAGATTACCAGCTTTCTCTTGCAATCGGTAAAGAAGGACAGAATGCACGTCTTGCAGCAAAACTGACCGGATATAAGATTGATATTAAGAGTGAGAGCCAGGCAGCAGAACTTTCTGAAGAGTTAGACTTTGGTGATGATTTTGGTGATTTTGATGAGATGGAAGATTTCGATCTTGAAGCACCTGCAGAAGAAACAGAAGAAGTATCTGAGCTGACAGAAGCAGCAGAAAGCAGTTCTGAAGAAGAGGAATCTTTCGAGGAAGAAATCCCAGAAGAACCAGAACAGTAAGAACGGAATCTGGTGAACAGCTATGGGAAAGAAAATACCACTTAGACAGTGTGTAGGCTGTCGGGAGATGAAGACAAAAAAGGAAATGATCCGGGTAATCAAAACGCCGGAGAATGAAGTTGTCCTTGATGTGAAAGGAAAGCAGAATGGCAGAGGTGCTTATCTTTGCTTTTGTGCGGAATGTCTTCAGAAAGCAAGACGTTCAAAAGGACTGGAACGTTCTTTAAAGATTTCCATTCCTGATGAGATATATGACCGATTAGAAGAGGAGTTGAAGGAACTTGACACAAAACAGTAAAGTATTATCCATGCTTGGACTTGCAGCAAAGGCTGGTAAAGTTGCCAGTGGAGAATTTTCTACTGAAAAAGAAGTGAAATCTGGCAATGCCTGTCTGGTAATTGTAGCAGAAGACGCTTCTGACAATACGAAAAAAATGTTCCGAAACATGTGTAAGTATTATGAAGTGCCTATGGAGATATTTGCGACAAAGGAAGAACTAGGGCATTGGATAGGTAAAGCGTACAGGGCTTCCATCTGTATCTTGGATGAAGGTTTTGCAAAATCGATCGTTAAGAAAATAAATCTGAATATGGAGGGATAGTGTATGCCAAAAATGAGAGTACATGAAGTAGCAAAGTTATTAGATAAAAGCAGCAAGGAAATTATTACAAAGTTAAAAGAGCAGGGAGTTGAAGTACAGAGTCATATGAGTACGGTATCAGATGAAAATGTAGAAAAATTAAAAGCAGAATTCCAGAAAAAAGAATCTGGCAATAATAGAGGTAATAACGATAACCGCGGTAACCGTAACGATAACAGAGGAAATCGTAACGATAATCGTGGAGATAACAGAAACAATAACCGCGATAATCGCGGAAACCGCAATGATAATCGCGGGGATAACAGAAACAATAACCGTAATAACGATAACCGCGGCAACCGTAACGATAACAGAGGAAATCGTAACGATAATCGTGGAGATAACAGAAACAATAATCGTAATAACGATAATCGTGGCGGCCGTAATGATAATCGTGGGGACAACAGAAACAATAACCGCGGCGGTAATGACAGAAGAAATAAGTCTTCTATGGGAGATACTCCGATTAACGCAAAGGAAACAAGAAACGGTAAAGAAAACCGTCATGATATTAATCGTGAACACAGCCGCGACAATAAAGAAAATAACAGAAATGAAAATCGTGGTGGAAAGAATAACCGCCGCAATAATCGCAATAATGATTTTGGCGGACAGAGAAAGCAGAAGAACAATAAGAAACAGCAGCAGGCTCCTGTACAGCCACCAAAACAGGAAGAGCCAAAGGAAGATGTAATCCGTAATATTACTCTGCCAGATCCAGTATCTTTAAAAGATTTAGCAGATGCCTGTAAGATTCAGCCATCAGTTATCATTAAAAAGCTTTTCATGGCTGGACAGATGGTTACGATCAACACAGAGTTTTCTTTTGATGATGCAGCAGAGATTGCTTTAGAATACAACTGTATTGCAGAAGAAGAAGTAAAAGTTGATGTGATCGAAGAACTCTTAAAAGAGGAAGAAGAGGATGAGAGAAACTTAACAGGCAGACCACCAGTTGTCTGTGTTATGGGTCATGTTGACCATGGTAAAACTTCTCTTCTTGATGCAATTCGTTCTACACATGTTACAGCAGGCGAAGCAGGTGGAATCACACAGCATATCGGTGCGTATGTAGTAGAGATTAATGGAGAAAAGATTACATTCTTAGATACTCCTGGTCATGAAGCATTTACTTCTATGCGTCTTCGTGGAGCGCAGGCAACAGATATTGCTGTTTTAGTTGTTGCTGCAGATGATGGTGTTATGCCACAGACAATCGAGGCAATCAACCATGCAAAGGCTGCCGAAGTAGAAGTTATCGTTGCTGTTAATAAGATTGACAAAGAGGGCGCAAATGTTGATCGTGTAAAACAGGAACTTACAGAGTATGGTCTTATTGCAGAAGACTGGGGTGGAAGTACAGTATTTGTACCGGTTTCTGCTAAGACAGGTGAAGGAATTAATGAACTTTTAGAGATGATTTCTCTTACTGCCGAAGTATTAGAGCTTAAGGCAAATGCAAAGAGAAGAGCAAGAGGTCTTGTTATCGAGGCGAAGCTTGATAAAGGTCGTGGTCCGGTAGCAACAATCCTTATTCAGAAAGGTACTCTTCATGTAGGAGACAGTATCAATGTAGGCCACGCATTTGGTCGTGTTCGTGCAATGATGGATGATAAAGGTAATCGTGTAAAGGCAGCAGGCCCATCTACACCAGTAGAGATTCTTGGTCTTAACGATGTACCATTCTCCGGTGAAGTTCTCATGGCTCATGGAAATGAAAAAGAGGCAAGAGCAACAGCAGATGCATTTATTGCTTATGGAAGAGAAAAAATGCTTGAAGAGACAAAGAATAAGTTATCTCTTGATGACCTGTTCGATCAGATTCAGGCAGGTAATGTAAAAGAATTAAATCTCGTTGTAAAAGCCGATGTACAGGGCTCTGTAGAAGCAGTAAAACAGAGTCTCATGAAGCTTTCTAACGAAGAAGTTATGATCAAGGTTGTTCATGGTGGTGTAGGTGCCATTAATGAATCTGACGTAATCTTAGCTTCCGCATCGAATGCGATCATCATCGGGTTTAATGTACGTCCGGATGCGATGGCAAAGGCTGCCGCAGAAAGAGAAAAGGTTGATATGAGATTATATCGTGTCATCTATAATGCGATTGAAGATATTGAAGCAGCGATCAAGGGTATGTTAGATCCTGTTTACAGAGAAAAAGTAATCGGTCACGTAGAAGTACGTCAGATTTACAAAGCTTCTGGAGTTGGAACAATCGCTGGATGTTACGTACTTGACGGTTCTATCACAAAAGATGCACAATCACGTATCGTTCGTGACGGTATCGTTATTTATGAAGGAGAACTGGCATCTCTGAAGCGTTTCAAAGATGACGTAAAAGAAGTAAAATCAGGTTTCGAATGTGGTATCGTTTTCGAAAAATATAATGATATTAAAGAGGGCGATCAGATCGAAGCTTTCGTAATGGAAGAAATTCCTAGATAACAGGAGGTACTGTTATATGAGAAAAAACAGTGTAAAAAATACCCGAATTAATTCTGAGGTATTAAAAGAATTAAGCCGGATTATTTCCAGAGAGATCAAGGACCCTAGAATTGCTCCTATGACTTCTGTTGTATCCGTAGAGGTGGCTCCGGATTTAAAGACCTGTAAAGCTTATATCAGTGTACTTGGTGATAAAGAAGCACAGGAATCTACTCTAGAGGGGCTTAGAAGTGCGCATGGCTATATCCGTCGTGAATTAGCCCGCAGTATTAACTTAAGAAACACACCGGATGTTCGTTTTATTCTTGATCAGTCGATAGAATATGGCGTAAATATGTCAAAGAAGATTGATGAGATTAATGCAGCAATGCATGCAAAAGAAAAGGAGGCATCCGAAGAATGAGTACAGACAAGAGAGAAAATATGACATTTGCCGAAAGAAAAAAAGAGTTTGAACTTCAGATTCAGAACGCAGAGACAATTGCCATATCCGGTCATATGAATCCGGACGGGGACTGTATCGGTTCCTGTCTTGGACTCTATACCTATATTGTGGAACAGTATCCAGAGAAACAGGTAACACTATTATTAGAACCGGTACAGGAAAAGTTTTCTTTTTTGAAATATGCGGATCAGATTACTCAAAAAAAAGAAAGTACGGAACCGTATGACCTGTTTTTTTCTCTTGATTGTTCCGATACAGAACGTCTTCATGAATTTAAAAAATATTTTGAAGAAGCAAAATACAAGATATGCGTAGATCATCATTTTACCAATCAGGGATTTGGTGATCTGCAATTTATCGTACCGGATGCTTCTTCTACTTGTGAAGTATTATTTTCTATGTTTGACTGGGAAAAGATTTCCCTTGCCTGTGCACAGGATTTATATATGGGTATTGTTCATGATACAGGTGTATTCAAACACACCAATACAACAAGAAAGACGATGGAGACAGCAGGTGCTTTACTTGAAAAAGGAATCCATTCAGAAGATATCATTGATCGAACATTTTACAAAAAATCTTATGTGCAGAATCAGATACTTGGAAGAGCACTTATGGAAAGTATTGTACTCTTACATGGAAAAGTAATCTTTTCGATTATCCGTAAAAGAGATTTTGATTTTTACGGAATTAACAGCAGTGATCTTGATGGTATCATTGATCAGCTTCGTGTAACAGAGGGCATTGAATGTGCCATTCTTCTTTATGAGAAAGAAGATGGTAACTTCAAAGTAAGTATGCGTTCTAATGATGCGGTAGATGTCAGCGCGATCGCTCAGATTTTTGGTGGTGGTGGCCATATCAAAGCTGCCGGCTGCACTGTGCATGGACAGCCAAGAGATATCGTTATGAATATCACACATATGGTAGAGCATCAGTTAAATGAATCAGGAGAAAAGCAGGAATCAATTTATGATAAGCGGAATTCTTAATATAAAAAAAGAAGCAGGATTTACTTCCCATGATGTAGTAGCAAAGTTGCGCGGAATTGTACATCAGAAGAAAATCGGACACACAGGGACGCTTGATCCGGATGCGACAGGAGTACTTCCGGTGTGTCTTGGAAAGGCAACCAAGCTTTGTGATATTATTGGAGACTGGGATAAAACTTATGAGGCAGTTCTTCTCCTTGGAAAAGAAACAGACACTGAAGATACCAGTGGCAAGATTCTTGAGGAAAAAGAAGTGACAGTCACAGAAGAAGAAATACAAAACATTATACTTTCTTTTCAGGGTACGTATGACCAGATTCCACCCATGTATTCAGCTAAAAAGGTAAATGGAAAGAAGCTTTATGAGCTGGCACGACAGGGAATCGTTATTGAAAGAAAACCTTGTCCGGTTACGCTTTCTTCTATTCACATTAAAAAGATAGAACTCCCTTATGTTACTTTTGAAGTAACTTGTTCAAAAGGAACGTATATCCGAAGCCTTTGCCGCGATATAGGGGTAAAAGCAGGATGTGGAGGATGCATGGCAGGTCTTATCCGTACCAGAGTTTCTTCATTTAGAATTGAGGAAGGATTTACGCTCTCAGAAGTAGAAGAAATGAGGGACAGAGATACACTGTCAGAACATATCATACCAGTTGACAAAGTTTTTTTACATCTGCCAGCTGTTTTTGTAAAAGAAAAGGGAGAAAAACTTCTTTATAACGGGAATCCAATTGCTGTAGATTTATACGAAAAAGAACCATCAGCAGAAAGACAGAACGCAAATGAAAAGCAGGAGTACATATACACAGTCGGTGACAGAGTACGTGTATATGACAGTCACCATAATTTTATAGGGATTTATCAGCTTCAGGAAAACCAGGTATTAAAGCCTTATAAATTGTTTCTGTAAATACTCACAAAATCCATACCGCAAAAGACTAGCGGTTTCGGAGGGAAAAATGGAATATATAACAAGCTCAGACTTTCATTTTAAAAACACCGCAGTTGCACTTGGAAAGTTTGAAGGAATTCACCGGGGACATCAGCTTTTAATGGACGAAGTAAAAAAACAGGAGCTTCATGGACTTCAAAGCGTTGTATTTACTTTTGACCGTCCAACCAGACTAACCCTTACCGGTGATACAAAATATAAACAGATCTATACAAAAGAAGAGAGAAAAACAATTCTTGAAAAAAGAGGAATCAATATATTGATTGAGCATCCTTTTACAAAAGAATTTGCTGCACTTACTCCGGAGAGATTTATCCGGGAAGTTCTTGTAGAAAAAGTAGGGGCAAAGGTCATTGTTGTCGGAACAGATTTTCATTTTGGAAAGAACCGGTCCGGCAGTATTTTAGATTTAGAAAACCTAGAAGAAGAATGTGGATATCATCTTATCGTTGTTGAAAAACTGCAGTTAGACGGAAAAGATATCAGCAGCACAAGAATTCGTGCATCTCTTGAAAAAGGAGACATGGAAGAAGCCAGTGCACTTTTAGGCAGAAACTACAGTGTTTCCGGAGAGATTATTCATGGAAATGCGCTAGGACGCACGATACAGGTTCCAACAATAAATCAGAAAGTGCCATCCTTTAAATTACTGCCGCCAAATGGCGTATATGTTTCAAAAATTCACTGGAATGATGAAGTATATTATGGCATTACCAATATCGGAACCAAGCCGACCGTAAACGACACCAATGAAAAAACAGTCGAAACCAATATATTTGATTTTGATAAGGATGTTTACGGAGAAAAGATGGTTGTAGAACTCTTACATTATCACAGAAAAGAAAGCCGTTTTTCTTCCGTAGAAGCATTGCAGACACAGCTTTTTAAAGATATTGAATTTGGAAAGCAATTTGTTGCAAAGATTAGGTAAGATACTAGGGAAGCAGAGTTTGACGGAGTTATGACAAGCATTGAGAAAATGTAGAATCATATAAAGCTACTGGAAAACAATAAGAATTTACCCATGTCTTTTAGAATAACAGAAAAAAGGAGTTTCTGAAAATATCAGAGACTTCTTTTTTATTGCAAAATTTTTTATTTATCTAATTTTTACGGGTTCTTTTGAGGAAGAATTTGCAGAAGTATCTTGTTGAAATTATAATATCATTGTGGTGAATTTGATATGGGAACGATACTTGGTGCCGAAATTATCGGCGGTATCGTTGCAATCATCTTTGGAATTTTTGTAAAAGAGATTAGAAAACTATTCCCGGATGTCATTACTGGAACTGTAATTTTTACAATTGGTCTTTCTCTTTATCCAACCGCGATAAAATACATGGCTGGGGGAGCCGGATCAAAAGAATTCGGAAGTATGAAGAATTGGGTTGTTGCTCTTTGTACATTTGGAGTTGTTCTTATTTTAAGTAATTTTACAAAGGGAATTTTTAAATTAGGGTCATCCAGAATCATATAATTTCAATAATGATGATTCTGGAAGATTATAAATATATTAGATTGTATTTTTCGATTTTATTTCATCTAAGTAACTATACAGAGTGTATTTGGATATTCCTAAGAACTGGCAGACCTTTGGCCCAGATTTAGTAATCAGGAAAGCACCAGCTTCATTTAAAAGGCGGACAACCTGCACCTTATCTTCCTTAGTCATTAAGGTAACTGGCTTACCGATATGCCGTACACTCTGAGAAATTAATTCGTCTAATAAATCGCCGATATTTACAGCAATAGGTTCTTTGGTAGTATCTTCTTCAATAGTACCAGTGAAGGAAGATAGCTCTTTTTCCATAGCAAGCATTAAGGAAATGTCATAATTGATTCCGAAAATTCCAATGATTTTATCAGAATCATCACGAATAAAAATTGTACTTGATTTCAAGATTTTTCCATTTTTTGTTTTCGTGAGATAGGCGAGCTTATCTTCCTGTTTTAAGTTTTGCTTACTATTATGAAGAGACTCCAGAACAATCTGAGAAGGTCCGTCACCGATTCTTCTTCCAGTTACGTGTCCATTCTCAATGGCGATGATAGAGTGTTCTATGTCTTTTCCCTGCAGGTCATGTACAACAACTTCACAGTTAGAGCCGAACTGTACAGCCAGACCATGGGCAAGTCTTGTGTAGAATTCAATAAGAGATTTTTTCATAATCAATAAAACCTTTCTAAATGGAATATTTTATAACTATTTGAGTCTGTTATCATAGGATAAAGCAGACAAAATCAAAAGAATTTAAATAGTGTATTTCATTATATCAGTTAAAAAAAATAAATTCAATTTCTAATCTAAAAAAAATTTAGGAGGACAGCTAAATGTTATTAATAGGGAACGGAAAAGTAATTACACGCGACCAGGAATAACGATTTCTTACGATATTACAGGAAACCGGCCATATATCGAAAAAAATCCAGATTCCGTACTTCTTAAAAACTTAAAAGAAGCAATAGAAGCAGAGACAAAACAAAAAGCTGTGGTCAAAGCCTTTACCGGCTACACAGATACTGCAGTCATCGCAGGAAAGCTGCATAATACAGAATGTATGTCCTACGGTCCAGGAAGCCTGCAATATGCACATAAACCAGATGAATTTGTAGAAATTCGGGATATAATAAGGTGTGAAAAAGTGATAAATTATCTGGTAATGTCCCTGTGTGGGGAGAGATAAACAAACATATACAAAATGTTTTTGTGGAAATTGTCTGAAAATTAGTGTATAATGTAACCAAATGCAAAACCGCCGAGACATTCTTTAATTATAATAAGAGCAGGCGTAAGCATTTTCTGAAAAGAACGACAAAAGGGGTGGTGTCATGAACACAATAATCACAATAGGAAGACAGTACGGAAGTGGCGGAAAAGAAATCGGAACGAAGCTCGCCCAATATTACAACATACCATTTTATGATAAAGAACTTTTAAAAGTAGCAGCGAAAGAAAGCGGTATCTGCGAAGAGATGTTTGAAAACTTTGATGAAAAGCCTACAACAAGTTTTCTCTATTCTCTTGTAATGGATCCATATGCATTAGGTTATAATGCAACATCCTTTGATATGCCTCTGAATCAGAAGGTATTCCTTGCCTCCTTTGATGCAATCAAAAAGGTAGCAGACGAAGGTCCATGTATTATCGTAGGCCGCTGTGCAGATTACGCCTTAAAAGATTATGACAATAAGCTGAATGTTTTCGTTCATGCGCCAATGTCCTTTAAGAAGTCCCGTATTCAGGAACAGTACGAGATTCCAGAAGCGAAAGTGAAGGACGTAGCTATCAAGACAGATAAGCAGAGAGCAAGCTATTATAATTACTACACTTCTAAAAAGTGGGGGGATTTAAAGAGTTATGATCTTTGCATTGACAGCAGTATCTTAGGTATTGATGGAACAATAGAACTGATTAAACAGGCAGTAGCATTAAAAGAGAAGTAAAAAATAAAAGAGAACAGAAACCCGAAAGACTAAGCAGAAGCATTTGTCTTTCGGGTTTCTTTAACTTTATCTTGTCTATAGCAACTTAGAATTCTATTCTTCTTCCTGGTATTCTTTATTCACCTTATTATAAGAAATAAAATATGGTGCGAAGTTCTTCTCCTCATCTTCTTTTTTTGCCGGCTCACACTTGCGGATAAAATTCGTTCGTGTCTTAGGTTCTGCTGCTGGTGCTAAAATTCCATGCGCTTTTCCGGCATCAATAGACTTTAACAGCCAGGCCATGTTGCGGCCTAAGGTACGCATAACCATAAGACCTTCTAAGTCCTGTTCGACCTCTTCCGGTGAGTTTCCATGTACCATGTTCCAGTAAGCGGAAGGGACGAGAGGCATATTATTCATCATAAAATACTTATTAAGCTGTTCTAAAGCGGCAGTAGAGCCGGCACGACGGCAGCTTACAACAGCGGCGCCAGGCTTGTAAGGGAAACCTCCGGTAGAGTAAAACATACGGTCAAGGAAAGAAGTGATTCCACCGCTTGCTCCGGCATAATGAACAGGAGAACCAACGATAAGACCATCACATTCTTCCATCTTTTTAATAACTACGTTAACAGCATCTTCTCCAAAAATACATTTTCCAAGTTTGTTCTTACGGCACATACCACAGCCCATACAGCCGCGAATCGGATCATGACCGATAAAAAATATTTCTGTTTCGATGCCTTCCTGCTGAAGTGTCTTTTCCACTTCAGAGAGTGCGCGGAAAGTACATCCGTTAGGATGTGGACTTCCATTTAAAAGTAATACCTTCATAAATAATCCCAACCCTTTCTATAAGTTCTTTTGTTTCTGGCAATGCTTCGGCAGCTTTGTAATTCTGCCGGAGACTATATCAGATGGGACTCATCGCTCATCTGATGTATTATCTGTTTTTAAACAGGATGTTGGTGTATAGTTCTCTTTTACATAATCTGGTCCGCAGACCTCATGAACTTTAGTAATAGAAATTGGCGTAATGCCGCAGACACGCAACAGTTCACAACCAACTTGTTTTCCGGCTTCTAAAGCCTTCTGGACAGCGGATACATCTCCGGAAATTCCTGCGGAAAATTCATTCATCATTGTAAGATTATGTGATGGAGAGCCGTACCATACGATGTCAACGGGAGCAGCCTTCATTGCCTGATCAACGGCGACAATACCGATTCCGGCAGGAGCGGCACCAATTACGCCGAATGCCTTGCCAAGTGGTGTGCCAAAAATCTCATGGAGAATCTCACCGGCACGTGGAGTGACATGGGATTCCATATGTCCTACTTCATTAATATAAATGCAGGTAGCCTAGTAATCAATCTGTTTTAAGGCAATCTCTACAAGTCTTCTGGCATCGGAAATATTCTCTGCACCAAGGACAAAGAGACATCCCTGTCCACACTGTTTGCCAGCATCAATTGCCATCTCAAAACGAAGCAGCTTCACATTCACTGCTTTTACAGCATCATCGATCGCAATCGCCTGTGCGACAGTTCCGGTTCGGGAAGATACAATACTGATAGCCTGATATTCGTCCGGAATCTGCAGAAGCGCCTTAATATCTTCATGAATTGTTCCGATAACAAGACCAATGGTGTTTGCTGCAGCAGTGCCGACGAACTGGGTTGCTTCGGACTGCAAAAAATTATTCACGTTCATTGTTATCTCCTCCTAAATCTTTAAATAGTATAGCATGGACTGGGAAAAATGTATATATGATGCCAGAAAATCACCTTGTTTTTGTAAAAATATACAGGTATACTTATGTAATAAGATTTTGAATGCGAAGAATTTTTTTTGTTTTGAAAGAAGTATAACTTTTGAGTGAAAAATATTGTAGTTTTGGAGGGGTAATTATGATAATGGAGGTAAAGAAGTTCAAAAAAGTACTTGTCGCAAACAGAGGAGAGATAGCGATTCGTGTATTTCGGGCATTGAGTGAGCTTGGAATCGGCTCGGTAGCGGTTTATTCAAAGGAAGATCGGTATGCGTTGTTTCGAACAAAAGCAGATGAGGCATATCCGTTAAATCCAGATAAAGGACCGGTGGATGCTTATCTGGATATTCCGACAATTATCCGAATTGCAAAGGAGAAGAAGGTAGATGCCATTCATCCGGGATATGGATTTTTGTCAGAAAGTCCGGAGTTTGCAGAAGCGTGTCGGAAGAATGATATTGTTTTTATCGGGCCGACAGTTGATGCGATGAATATCATGGGAGATAAGATTTCTGCGAAGAAGGCAGCAGAGGAAAGTAAAGTTCCGATTATAGATGGCAGTGATTTTATTATTCATGATGCAGATACCGCAAGTAAGGTTGCAGACGAGATTGGTTATCCAGTCATGTTAAAGGCAAGTAATGGCGGCGGCGGCAGAGGAATGCGTATCGTGAAGAGTCCGGAAGAGATGGAGGAAGCTTTTGAGAAGTCAAGGAATGAGTCAAAACGTGTTTTTGGCGAGTCAAAGCTTTTTATTGAGAAGTATTTGATCCATCCAAAGCATATTGAAGTGCAGATTCTTGGAGATAATTACGGTAATATCGTTCATCTTTATGATAGAGACTGTTCTTTACAAAGAAGGAATCAGAAGGTAATTGAATTTGCCCCGGCATGGTCAATTTCTGATGAGACAAGAAAGAAGATTTTAGATTCTGCAAAAAGACTGGCAAGAAGAGTTGGTTATACGAATGTAGGAACGATGGAATTCCTTGTAGATGAGGAGGAAAGACCTTATTTTATCGAAATGAATCCACGAATCCAGGTGGAACATACGGTGACAGAGATGGTGACAGGGATCGATATTGTTATTTCGCAGATTCTTGTTGCAGAGGGCTATCCGTTAAATTCTCCGACGATTCATATTTATTCGCAAAATGAGGTGAAGTGTAATGGTTATGCTTTACAGGCAAGAGTGACGACAGAAGATCCTGCGAATCATTTCCTTCCGGATACAGGAAAGATTGATCTGTATCGTTCCGGTTCTGGTGGGGGAATCCGTCTTGATGGCGGTACTGCTTATACAGGTGCAATCATCACACCGCATTATGACAGTTTACTTGTAAAAGTTGTTTCTCATGACAGGACGTTTGAGAATGCGATTCATAAATCAGTACGTGCATTAAAAGAACTTCGTATTCATGGAGTAAAGACGAATATTACATTTCTGATTAATGTATTGAATCATGAGACATTTCATCAAGGAAAGTGTTTTACTACATTTATAGAAGAAACACCGGAATTATTTGAATTACATTATAAATTAGACCGTACAACAAAGATATTAGAGTTCCTTGCAAACAAGATGGTTAATGTTAATCCGGGACCAAAGCCATTTTTAGAAGATCGAAAAGTGCCGGTTGTAGATACAGAGAGAAAGCTATATGGGACAAGAGATGAATTTTTGCGATTAGGAGCGGAAGAATTTACCCAGAAAGTTTATCGGAGTCAGAAGCTGTATGTGACGGATACGACGATGCGTGACGGACAGCAATCGTTACTTGCGACAAGAATGCGGACAAAAGAAGTGGCAGGTGCGGCAAGAGCGACAAACCTGTATTTAAAGGATGCGTATTCAATTGAAGCCTGGGGAGGGGCAACATATGATACGGAGTATCGTTTTTTAAAAGAATCTCCATGGAAACGATTGGATATTTTAAGAGAGCGTATGCCAAATGTTATGATACAGATGCTGCTTCGTGCTTCAAACGTAGTTGGATACAGTACCTATCCGGATAATGTTATTAAGAAGTTTATTAAGGTATCCAGTGACCATGGTGTAGATATTTACCGTATTTTTGACAGTATGAACTGGATGGAAAATATGAAGCTTCCGGTAGAAGAAGCTTTAAAGACAGGAAAGATTGTTGAGGGAGCCATCTGCTACACCGGAGATATTTTAAATCCAAAGGAAATGAAATATACGATAGATTATTATTGTAAAAAGGCAAGGCAGTTAGAAAAGATGGGATGCCATGTGATCGCATTAAAGGATATGTCTTCTTTATTAAAGCCATATGCAGCGAAGAAGCTGATTGAAGCTTTAAAGGAAGAAGTACGTGTTCCGATTCATCTTCATACACATGATACGACAGGGAATGGAATTGCAACATACCTGATGGCAGCAGAAGCAGGGGTAGATATCGTAGACTGTGCGATTGGTTCGATGAGTTCCCTTACCAGCCAGCCATCAATGAATGCATTAGTGGAAGCACTGCGGGGAACAAAGCGTGATACAGGAATTGACCCGGACGGATTACTTGTTTTAAATGATTATTACGAACATGAACGTAAGATTTATAAGCCATTTGAGAGTGATATGGATTCTCCAAATCCGGAGATTTATAAATACGAGATTCCGGGTGGACAGTATTCTAATTTTGCCGCTCAGGTAAAAGAAATGGGTGCCGGCAATGATTTTAATGATATTAAACGTCTTTATAAAGAGGCAGATGAAGTTCTCGGAAATATTATTAAAGTAACTCCGACATCAAAAGTTGTCGGTGATATGGCAATTTTTATGTTGAAAAATGATCTGACAAAAGATAATATTTTAGAGAAAGGAAAAGATTTATCTTATCCAGATTCCATCGTACAGTATTTCAAGGGTGCACTTGGGCAGCCGGAAGGAGGATTTCCGGAGGAACTGCAAAAGATTGTATTAAAAGGACAGGAACCGATTACGGTACGTCCGGGAACCTTACTTCCGGATGTGGATTTTGATGCGATCGGAGCGTACCTGCGGGAGAATTACTACATGGAATCCATGGAACAGCCGGAAGTTATGGAGCAGAAAGTATTAAGTTATGCCCTTTATCCAAAGGTATATGAGGACTATTGCGAGCATTTCCAGGCATATAATGATGTATCGAAGTTAGAAAGTCATGTGTACTTCTATGGTCTTCGTCCGGGAGAGGAAACAACGATCCAGATTGAAGAAGGGAATGATACGTTGATTAAGTTTATCGGCAAGTCAGAACCAGATGAAAAAGGATATCGTATTTTACAGTTTGAAGTGAATGGATTTTTACGCGAAGTGAAGATTCTTGATAAGCATTTTGAAGTAAAGGCAGATCGAAAGTTAAAGACTGATCCGAAGAATCCGGGTCATCTTGGGGCGACCTTACCGGGAACAATCTGTGATATCCGGATTAAAGAAGGGGACCGCGTTCAGAAAAATATGCCGCTTATGGTGATTGAAGCCATGAAGATGGAAACAACTGTCATTTCAAAAGTGAATGGTATTGTTGATAAGATTTATGTAAAGGATGGAGAGGAAGTGAATGAGGATACCCTTCTCGCATCGTTTATTATCGATACAGATGAACAGCCGGAAGAAGTGCATCCAGAACTTCCTAAGATGGATCTTGCATCCTTAGAAGAGGATGAATTCAAAACAGTCGAAGTGGCTGAAAAAGAAAATAAATGAATTTTGGAGGTGTGGATGGAAAGAGAGCATATTACTCCGCAAGGAGTATCTGTATTTCACGATAAAAATGAAAATATTCACAGTTTCTGCCTGTGCTTGTATGTGCGGGCAGGATCACTGTTTGAGACAAAGAAAGAGAATGGAATTTCTCATTTTTTTGAACATATCGTATTTAAAAATATTCATTATGCCATGGGAGAGAATCTGTATCAGACCTTAGATCGGTGTGGACTTGATTTTAATGCATCTACCTATGAAGAATTTATTCAGTTTATTATTATAGGTGCCCCGGCACATTTTGAGGAAGCAGCAGAAATTCTGACAGGAATATTTGCACCGTTTACTCTGCCTGAAGAAGCAATCGATACAGAAAGAAAGCGTATTAAAGCAGAAATTCGTGAAGAAGATGAGGAGAGCAGCCTGAATTACTTTACAAAACAGATTGCGTGGAAAGATACTTCGTTAGAGAGAACGATTACCGGAAAGAAAAAGACACTCAATAAAATAAGAAGAAAGCAGCTTTGTGCTTTTCAAAAAAAGGTACTGGCTGCCAATAATATTTTCTTTTATATCAGTGGAAATTACCCGGAATCTTCTCTATCTGTATTGACAAGGCTGTTAGAGCCATATTCTTTTTCTTTTTTAAAAGAAGAACGGGAGAATATCGCGCCGGTGCCAAAGAGATTTGGACAGAGAAAGCCAAAGATTTATGTGAAAAACAGCAAGAAAACCTGTGTCTGTTTTTCTGTAGATATTGATGCATCGCGCTATACGCTGGCAGAGAAAAATCTGTTATTTGATATTTTATTTGAGGGAGAATTCTGTAAAATCCATCAGGAACTTTCAGAGAAAAAAGGCTATGTATATAGTTATGACCCATGTTTTCAGCATTATAATAACATTGGGCAGATGACTCTTGTTTATGAGGTGTTACCGAAACATCTTTATGATTCTGTAGAAACAGTTATAGAAGTATTAAAGTCTATGAAAGAAGGAATTACAGATGAACTTTCTTATGTTCTGCCTCACTATATAGATAATGCAGGCTTTTTATTGGATGATACGGAAGAATTTAACTGGGTCAGAGCTTATGAAGGACATATTCTTGACGTATACTATAAAGATATCGAGGAACGAACAGAGTCTTACCGAAGTGTCACAACGGAGCGTATGACACAGATCTGCCGGGAAGTATTCAGACAAAGTAATATATTACTGACAATAAAAGGAAAGAAGAAAAAGGTAGATAAGGAGCGTCTTTCCAAGATTCTTTGTACGTTAGATTGACCCGGAACGTTTCTTGGGATATAATAAAGTCGTTTATGGAGGTGTAATGTTATGAGAGAGAATTCATGGCTTAGTTATACGGATGAGGATGATAAGAATGTAGAAGTTCTCGCCGGAGAGTATAAAGAATTTTTAAGCAAATGTAAGACAGAACGGGAATGTACAGAGTATTTTACTAAAGAAGCGGAAGCTTGCGGTTATCAGGATCTTAATAAACTGATCGCACAGGGAACCCGTTTAAAAGCCGGAGATAAGGTATATGGTGTTGGCATGGGTAAGACGATCGCTCTTTTCCAGGTTGGAAAGCAGCCGCTTACCGAGGGAATGAACATCCTTTGTGCGCACATCGATTCTCCACGTCTTGATTTGAAACAGAATCCGTTATATGAGGATACAGAATTATCTTTTATGGATACACATTATTATGGCGGTATTAAGAAGTACCAGTGGGTTGCACTTCCTCTTGCACTTCATGGCGTAGTGGCCAAGAAAGATGGAACAGTAATTTCTGTCAATGTAGGAGAAGACCCGGCAGATCCTGTTGTTTACGTGACAGATCTTTTGATTCATCTTGCAGGAAAGCAGATGGAGAAAAAGGGATCGGTCGTTGTCGAAGGTGAGAATCTGGATATTCTCGTAGGAAGCCGTCCTCTTGCCGGAGAAGAAAAAGATGCAGTAAAGGCAAATATTTTACGCATTTTAAAAGAAAAATATCAGATAGAAGAAGAAGATTTTCTTTCTGCAGAAATCGAGGTAGTACCGGCAGGTCCTGCAAGAGACTGTGGACTTGACCGCAGTATGATCGCAGGATATGGCCATGATGACAGGGTATGTGCATTTCCATCTTTTGCGGCAATGATGGAGACGGGACATGTTGACAGAACTTCCTGTTGTCTTTTGGTAGATAAAGAGGAAATCGGAAGTGTGGGAGCAACGGGTATGCAGTCGATGTTTTTTGAGAATACCGTTGCAGAGATTCTTGCATTGATGGGACAGGATTCTAATCTGGCAGTAAGAAGAACACTGGCTCGTTCAAGGATGCTTTCTTCTGATGTAAGCGCTGCCTATGACCCAGCTTATGCAGAAGCATTTGAGAAGAAGAACTGTGCTTATTTTGGAAAAGGAATGGTTCTTAATAAATATACCGGAGCAAGAGGTAAGTCTGGTTCTAACGATGCGAATGCAGAATATCTTGCGAGACTTCGCCGTATTTTTGATGAGAATAAAGTCGCTTTTCAGACAGCAGAGCTTGGAAAGGTTGATTATGGCGGAGGTGGAACAATCGCCTACATTGCAGCCCTTTATGGTATGGAGGTTGTAGATAGCGGTGTTGCTGTTTTAAGTATGCATGCGCCTTGGGAGATTATCAGCAAGTCTGATTTATATGAGGCGAAAAAAGGATATCTTGCCTTTTTAAAGAATGCTTAAGTGTAAAAATAATCTTGAACTGGAGAAACATATGAATTGTCAGAATGCACAGTCCATGGTACTGAATTTCATTAATAATAAGTTAGATAAAGAAGAAACCAAAGAATTCATTGAGCATATCCGTAGTTGTAAAGATTGCTGGGAGGAACTGGAAATCTATTATGTTATGCTGATCGGTTTAAAACAGCTTGATGAAGGAGAAGAACTGGCCGCTGATTTTAAAGAGAAGCTTCAGAATGAAGTGGACAGCCGTTATCTGGAAATAGAAAAGAATTCTAAGCGGAAGTATGCGGCAAAGATCGTAATCGTTCTTACGATAGCGGTAATGCTTATCTGGATGTTTGTGTATCTGGTTTTTGCGATGTTTCTTTAAATTGTAAAGTCTGGCAGAGTAGAGGATGGAAGTGTTAAGTAAAGCATGACAATCCTTCAATATGCCAGTTAACCTGCACTGAAGAAAGAAAATATCTGAATTCAGTCGCAGGTTTTTGTGTTATAGGAGGAAATATGTCAGATAAAATTATGCTGTTAGACGGACATAGCCTGTTGAACCGGGCTTTTTACGGTCTGCCGGATCTGACGAATGCCGAAGGAAAGCATACGAATGCAGTACTTGGTTTTCTAAATATTATGCTTCGTTATGTAGAAGAGGAGAAGCCGACGCATCTTCTAGTGGCATTTGACCGGAAAGAACCGACCTTCCGTCATATAAAATATAAAGAATATAAAGGTACGAGAAAGCCGATGCCGGCAGAGTTACACGAACAGGTTCCGTTAATGAAGGAAGTCTTAAAGACGATGGAAATCCCAATTATCACACAGGCGGGAATTGAGGCTGACGATATTTTGGGAACGATCGGAAAAGAAGCGGAAGAAGCCGGTTTTGATGTAGCAATCGTATCGGGAGACCGGGATTTATTGCAACTTGCAACAAAAAAAGTGAAAGTAAAGATTCCAAAAACAAAGGCATCCGGAACAGTGACGGAAGATTATTATGAGGATGATGTCCGCGAACTTTACGGCGTGAGCCCAACAGAATTCATTGATATGAAAGGGCTTATGGGAGATACTTCTGATAATATTCCTGGAGTCCCTGGAATCGGGGAGAAAACGGCGGCAAAGATTATTAAGGAATATCATTCTATTGAGAATGCTTATGACCATATCGAAGAGATTAAGCCTGCACGAGCTAAAAATAATTTGCAGGAATACTACGAACAGGCAATAATGAGCAAAGATCTTGCGACAATTAAAAAAGACTGCGATCTTTCTTATGATTTTAAGGATGCAAAGATTGGAACACTTTTTACAAAGGAAGCATACCAGTTATTTAAAGAGCTTGAGCTAAAAAGTCTGTTTAAGTATTTTGACGAGGAAGAAAAGGAAGAAGAAACACTAGAAGTAGTGACAACCTCTGATTTAGGAGAAGTGGAGAATATCTTTTCTTCTATTAAAAAGAGTGGACGGGCAGGACTTGGTGTGATCGGTGTCAGCGGAAATTGTAAAGGAATTTCTCTTACCTGGAAAGAGGGTAGTGTACTGGCATTAATCGGTGGATTTGTCACAGAAGATTATTTGAAAGAAAAGATAGTAGAACTTTTAAAAGAGGGCACAGAACTTATAGTCCTTGATTATAAAGCATTGCTTCATTTCGTAGAGGAAGTCAGAGAGTATGAAAGCCAGATTCAGGATGTCGGGATTCAGGCATATCTTTTGAATCCGCTGCAGTCTGCTTATGATTATGAAGATATTGCAAGAGATTACCTTAGACAGATGCTTCCATCAAGAAAAGAAATCTGTGGAAAGAAAGCAATAGAAGAAGTATTTGAAGCGGAAGAAGAAAAGACAATACAGATGGCTGCCTATCTTTCTTATGTTCCGTTTCATGCTTACCCACTTGTTCTTGAAAAGTTAAAAGAGCAGGAGATGGAAGAACTGTATCTTACCATCGAGCGTCCGACGGTTGCTACACTTTATGACATGGAAAAGTATGGAATTACAGTTGAGAAAGATGCTTTAAAGGAGTATGGAGATCAGCTTATTGGCAGAATTGAAGAGTTAGAACAAAATATTTACGAAAAAGCAGGTAAGACTTTTAATATCAATTCTCCAAAACAGCTTGGTGTGATTTTATTTGAAGATTTAAAAATGCCTTTTGCGAAAAAGACAAAAACGGGTTATTCAACAAATGCAGATATTTTAGAAAAGCTTGCACCGGATTATCCAATCGTATCAGAGATTTTAGAGTATCGTCAGCTTACAAAGTTAAAGTCAACGTATGCAGACGGACTTGCTGCATTTATTCAGGATGATGGAAAGATTCACAGTATTTTTCATCAGAAAGTAACCGCAACCGGAAGATTATCAAGTTCTGATCCAAACCTGCAGAATATTCCGATTCGTATGCCGCTTGGAAGGGCGATCCGCAAAGTATTTGTCCCAGATCCCGGTTATTTATTTGTCAGTGCGGATTATTCACAGATTGAGCTTCGTGTGCTTGCACATATGGCAGGGGATGAACACCTGATCGATGCGTACCGACATGGAGAAGACATTCACCGTATGACTGCATCTCAGGTATTTGGCGTACCATTTGAAGAAGTCACTCCGCTGCTTAGAAGAAGTGCGAAGGCAGTAAACTTTGGTATTGTTTACGGTATCAGCGCATTTGGACTTAGTCAGGACTTAAAGATTTCCCGGAAAGAAGCAAGTGATTATATTAATAAATATTTTGCAACGTATCCGGGAATTAAAACATACCTTGATGGCAATGTGGCTTTTGCGAAAAAAGAAGGTTATGTAAAGACTTTATATGGACGAATCCGTCCGATTCCAGAGCTTTCTTCTAGTAACTTTATGCAAAGAAGTTTTGGAGAGAGAGTGGCAATGAACTCTTCTATTCAGGGAACAGCAGCCGACATTATTAAGATTGCGATGGTTCGGGTAAGTAAACGCCTGCAGGAAGAAAAATTAGAATCCCGACTTATTTTACAGATTCACGATGAACTTTTGATTGAAACAAAAGAGAATGAAAGAAAAGAAGTCCGTAAAATACTAGAAGAAGAGATGATGGGAGCGGCACAGCTTAAAGTTCCGCTGTCTATTGATATTGAAGAAGGAAAGACCTGGTATGAAGCAAAATAAGAAGCGAAATGATATAAAAGTTGTTGGCATTACCGGCGGAGTTGGTTCCGGAAAAAGTGTTGTCATGAATATCTTAAAAGAAAAATATGGAGCAGAAATTATTCTTGCTGATTTAGTGGCACATGATCTGATGGAGCCTGGACAAAAAAATTATTTAGATATTGTAGAGGCATTTGGAGAGAAAGTTCTTGCCAAAGATAAAACAATAGACCGTCCGGCATTAGCAAAGCTTGTCTTTGGAGACCAGGAAAAGCTTAGCCGCCTGAATGCCATTACACATCCAAATGTAAAGAAAGAAATCTTTCGGAGAATTCAAAGGATAAAAGAAAAAGGAGAAGTATCTTTCATTGCAGTGGAAGCGGCTCTCCTTTTGGAAGAAGGCTATCAAAATGATTTTGATACGATGTGGTATGTGTATGTTGATGAGGCAACCCGTATCGAAAGGTTAAAAGAAGGTCGTGGATATACCGAAGAAAAATGCCATGAAATTATGGCAAAACAACTTCCGGAAGAAGTATTCCGGAAGGAATGTTCTACAGTGATCGACAACCATTTAGGAATCTCTGAAACGGAAAATCAGATAAAAACGGCGGTAGAGAGCCTGCTTTCTCTTTACTAACTCTTTACTAATAAGATAATTTAGTATATAATGGTTGGTAAATTTGAGCCAAAAGGATGGTAAATAGATGAATTTAGCGAGCATCGCCAGCGGAAGCAGCGGTAATTGTATATATGTAGGTAATGAAAAGTCCCATTTTCTCATTGATGCGGGAATCAGCAGAAAGAGAATTGTGGAGGGACTGTCACAGATGGAAGTAGCACCGGAGACGATACAGGGTATTTTTGTGACACATGAACATATGGATCATATCAGTGGTCTTGGTGTGTTCCTTAGAAAGTATCCGGTTCCTGTATTTGCTACAGCAAGGACAATTGATGAGATTTTAAGTACATCTTCGCTTGGAAAGGTGGATAAGAATCTTTTTGAGAGTATCACACCCGACCAGCCAATTTACATGGATGGAATTAAAATAGAAGCCTCCCGTATCCTTCATGATGCGGCAGATCCGGTCTGTTACACAGTAAGCGATACGGAATCTAAAGTTGGGGTAGCAACTGACTTTGGAACGTATGATGAGTATTTAGTAGAGAAGATGCAGGGATGTGAATCCCTCTTGGTGGAGTCGAATCATGATTTAAATATGCTCATGGTTGGTCCGTATCCGTATCCTCTCAAGAAGCGAATAATGGGGAATAAGGGGCATCTCTCGAACGAGAGAGCCGGACAGTTTTTGTCAAAGGTAATTGGAGAAGAGTGTAAACATATTTTTCTGGGGCATCTTAGTAAAGAGAATAACTATGGTGAACTGGCTTACGAAACAGTAAAGGTAGAGCTTTTATTACATAATATTGATCTTAATAAAGCAGACTTTACACTTCAGGTAGCGAGCAGAACAGCACCTACCTGTGTTATTTAGTGTTCGTATCAGTATGATTGATTGTAATCTATACAGAGGTCAGTACATCAGGAAAAAGGTTGAATTGTAATTATTAAGAGTAAGAATCAATTGCTTTTACTAATTACTTTAATATTTATACATACATAAGGAGTATTTACTATGGAAGGAAAAAAGCTTAAGAAATCAATTATCACCGTACTCGGAAAAGATTCTGTTGGAATCATTGCAAAGGTTTGTACGTATCTTGCAAACAATAATGTAAACATTCTTGATATTAATCAGACCATTACCGGCGGTTTCTTCAACATGATGATGATTGTTGAGTCAGAAGAAGTAGTTAAGACTTTCCCTGTTATGGCAAGCGAGCTTGAGCAGATTGGTGAGGAGCTTGGTGTTAAGATTCAGGCACAGCACCAGGAAATCTTTGAAATGATGCACCGTATCTAGGAGGCCCTGCTATGTTAAACATAAATGAAGTAATTGAAACCAATAAGATGATTCATGAGATGAACCTTGATGTTCGTACGATCACAATGGGTATCAGCCTGTTAGACTGCGTCAGCGAATCTCTTGATGAAGTATGCGAGAATATTTACAAGAAGATTACAACAAAGGCTAAGAATCTTGTAAAGGTAGGTAAGGAGATCGAGAAAGAATTCGGTATACCTATTGTTAATAAGCGTATTTCTATCACACCGATCGCATTAGTAGGTGGTGCATGCTGTAAAGGTCCGGAAGACTTTGTCCGCATTGCAAAAGAGTTAGACCGCTGTGCGAAAGAAGTAGGCGTGAACTTTATCGGTGGCTATTCTGCATTAGTAAATAAAGGAATGACAAAAGCAGACAGATATCTTATGGAATCTATCCCGGAAGCACTTTCTGTAACAGACAGAGTATGTAGCTCCATTAATGTTGGTTCTACGAAAACAGGAATTAACATGGATGCAGTAAAGATGCTTGGTGAGATAATTCTTGAAACTTCCAGAAAGACAGCAGATAAAGACAGTATTGGTAATGCCAAGCTTGTTGTATTTACTAACGCACCGGATGACAACCCATTTATGGCAGGTGCTTTCCATGGTGTTACAGAAGCAGACACGATTATTAATGTCGGTGTCAGTGGACCGGGTGTTGTAAAGCGTGCACTTGAAAATGTTCGTGGCAAAAATTTTGAAGAACTTTGTGAGACAATTAAAAAGACAGCATTTAAAGTAACTCGTGTAGGACAGCTTGTAGCCAAAGAAGCTTCTAAGCGTCTTGATGTACCTTTTGGTATTATTGATTTATCCCTTGCACCAACACCTGCAGTCGGTGACAGCGTTGGAGAAATCTTAGAAGAAATCGGTCTGGAATATGCTGGAGCACCAGGAACAACCGCAGCACTTGCACTCTTAAACGATCAGGTAAAGAAGGGCGGCGTTATGGCTTCCTCTTATGTTGGCGGTTTAAGTGGTGCATTTATCCCGGTAAGCGAAGATCAGCGAATGATCGATGCAGTAGAGGCAGGAGCACTTACTTTAGAGAAGTTAGAAGCAATGACTTGTGTATGTTCTGTTGGACTTGATATGATCGCTATTCCTGGAGATACAAAGGCAACAACGATTTCCGGAATTATCGCAGATGAGATGGCACTCGGTATGGTAAACCAGAAGACAACAGCAGTCCGCATTATTCCTGTAATCGGTAAAGGCGTTGGTGATACGGTACAGTTTGGAGGACTTTTAGGTTATGCTCCAATCATGCCAGTGAATCAGTTTGACTGTTCCGCATTCGTAAACAGAGGCGGAAGAATCCCTGCACCAATCCATAGTTTTAAGAATTAAATAGTATTGCCGCAGGCAAGGAGACGCTCTCCCAGAGAGAAGATATATTCTCTCTGGGAGAGCTGTTTTTTAAAGGGAGGTGCATATGCTATGCCAGATATACTCGTGGTTGAAGATGATGAAAATTTAAATCGTGGAATTACATTTTCACTGAAAAAATCCGGATATGAGGTTTTTTCAGCAGAATCAGTGAAAAAAGCGAAAAGAATTGCAAGTGATAATAATGTGGATGTTACCATTTGTGATGTGAATCTTCCGGATGGGAATGGACTGGAATTTGTAAGGTGGATGAGATGCAATTATAATACATACATTATTTGCCTTACAGCACTAGATCAGGAGATGGATCAGGTTATGGGATATGAAGCAGGGGCAGATGATTATATTACAAAGCCGTTTAGTCTTTCGGTACTTCTTTTGAAAATAGAAGCACATTTCCGCCGCAGACAGGAGAAAACGGAAGCCGGAAAGATGATTTCGGGAGATATCGTATTTATCGCAGGAGAAATGAAAGTCCTGATAAAGAGTCGTGAAATCAGTCTGACAAAAACGGAGTTGAAAATGCTGACTTTTTTTCTTCAGAATCCGAAACAGATTCTTTCAAAAACACAAATATTGGAAAATGTGTTTGATCTGGAAGGGGATTTTGTGGATGAAAATACAATCGCTGTCAATATCAGAAGACTCCGTGAGAAAATCGAAGACAATCCGGCTGCACCGGTCTATATAAAGAATATCAGAGGTCTTGGGTATATATGGAATCAGGAGGTAAGGCAGTGACAAAGAGATATCGCAAGAAGATCACAGTAGTGCTCTCCTTGGTATTGCCTGTCATATTATTGTTTGCAATATTAAATTGCTTTACCACGTATGTGTTTTATGAAGATTATAAATATAAAATGAATCTTATGACAGAGATTGCTGCAAAGGAAGAATTTTCCGGGCTGGATGCTGTTTCGGAATTGCTTAAGGATAAGGATATTGAAACTAACGAACAGGGAAGGCGATTATTGGAGCAATATGGATACTGGGGGAATAAAGGGAATGCATTTTATTCGCAATTCCGGTATCAGGTTATGGTGACCGGTGCTGTAAGCACTGTGATATGCGTGCTTCTTTTGACTTTTTTACTTTATTGGAAGAAAAAAGAAGATGCGTGTCATCAGAAAATTTTAGACCAGTTGGAAGAAATTCTGATCAGATTCCGTGAAAATAAATTTGATGATTTACTGAAAACGGAAAATCATGAAGAACTGGAAAAATTGAATGACCAGCTTGAAGCAATCGGACATCATATTCAGTTGATAAAGGAAGAAGCAAGGGCAGAAAAGGAGAAAACGAAAAAAATGGTTTCTGATATTTCTCACCAGTTAAAGACACCGGTTGCAGCTTTGGATACATGTTTTAGTGTGCTGATGCAGAATGACTTAAGTGCCACAGAACAGGAGGAGTTTCGTATCCGTTGTCGGAGTGCTCTGGATGGACTGGAGACATTATTGCAGTCGCTTCTTGAAATATCCAAGATGGAAACTGGACTGATTCAGATTAATAAGAAAAAACTTCCGCTTATGGATACTGTCATATCTGCTGTGAACCGCACTTATCCTAAAGCGGATGAGAAAGAAATTGAATTCATTTTTGACTATGAAAAAGAGCTGGAAACATGCACGATTATGCAGGATAAAAGGTGGCTTGGTGAAGCTGTGATCAACGTTCTGGATAATGCGGTCAAGTACAGTCCGTGTGGTTCAAAAATATTTATCCGGTTACAAAAAAGAAACGATCTTGTAAGAATGGAAATTGAGGATCAGGGAATTGGTATTCCGCAGAATGAGTATCACAAAATTTTTCAACGATTTTACAGAGGAAGTTCCAAGGAGGTCATGGAAAAGAGTGGTACAGGAATCGGACTTTTTCTATCGAGAGAAATTATCGAAAAACACACAGGTACGATTACGGTAACCTCCGGCAAAAAGAAAAAAGGAAGCACGTTTGTGATTCAATTACCATATGTTGGTTAAATTTTAAGTGAGCAGAAGTCTTACAATTTTGTAAGATTCCTGCTCGTTTTTTGAAAGTGAAATGAAAGATTGTCCTGATACAATTTGAATGTAGGTTGAGAAATGACCAAATATATAAATGGGCAAAGAAAGCGTGCTGAAAAGGTACGCTTTACAGAATTGAAAAGGAGACAACACATGAGTGTGATATTAGAAACCAAACAGCTTTGTAAATTTTATGGCGCGGGTGAGAATCAGGTCAAAGCGGTCAATCAGGTGGACATTCAGATTGAGCAGGGAGAATTTGTCGCAATTGTCGGAAAGTCAGGTTCCGGTAAAAGTACATTACTTCATATGCTTGGAGGGCTTGACACCCCTACAAAAGGCAGTGTTACTTTAGCAGGGAAAGATTTATACAGGATGAAGGAAGATGCCCTTGCTGTTTTCCGCAGAAGAAAAATCGGATTTGTTTTTCAGGCATTTAATCTGGTTTCATCTGTTAATGTCTGGGAAAATATTGTACTGCCACTGGGGCTGGATGGAAGAAAAGTGGATGAAGCGTATGTAAATGATATTATTGCAACTCTGGGGATTGAAAACCGGATTTATAATCTGCCAAATCAGTTATCCGGAGGACAGCAGCAGAGAGTAGCAATTGCAAGAGCACTGGTGAATCGTCCGGAAATTATATTTGCAGATGAGCCGACAGGAAATCTTGATTCTAAGACCAGTGATGAGGTGATTGCCCTGCTTAAAATGACAGCAAAAAAATATGGTCAGACAATTGTAATGATTACCCATGATGACGAAATCGCACAGGTCGCTGATCGCATTCTGGTGATTGAGGATGGACAGGTGGTGGATTTCAGATGAAAGTAATAAGCAGGATTGCATATAGCAATGACAAAAGGAACAGGACAAGAAGCATACTGATCATGATGGCAATCTGTCTGACCACGATACTGCTTGTTATTATCAGTACTGTGGGAAATGGGGTAATTCATTTACAGAAAAGTCAGGCGGCAGGATCATATGGAAGCAATTATGGTCTGTTTGTTTCCGCAGACGGATCGCAGTTAAAAGAAGTAAACCGCCGTGCGGAAATAGATGCTACAGGCACTATGTGCACCGAAGGTATCATAAAAGGCAATGAAAAAGGCGGATTTGTCTGCATGGATGAGACTGCAAGAAAAATGCTTCCTTATAATAAAGAATATGAGTTGAAGGAAGGAAAGTATCCGGAAAAAATGCAGGAAATTGCCGCAGGAAGAGCATTTTTTCGTGCAATGGGGTATGGTGATGTAAAGATCGGAGATACGGTTACACTGGATTACCGCGCAGGGATGCAGTCAGAATATAAGCCGGAAGAATTTGTTGTCAGCGGAATCCTATATGATCGGGATGAGTATACCATCGAGGCATCTTATATTGCTTTCGGGTCACAGGAGTTTTATGATGGGCACGTCGCAGAGAATGACAGACAGTATAATATTTATTTTACTTTAAATGACTCTACAAATGTATCTATGAATAATATTGATTCGGTTATAAAGCAGATTGCAGCAGCTTGTGGGATCGAAGAAAAAAACGTTATAGTCAATGATCTCTATTTGCAATGGGTCTTGCAGCCGAGTTATGAAACGATTGCGGTATGCGGGGTTTTGATTCTTGCAATTGTACTTTTCTCTGTTGTGGTCATTTATAATATTTTTCAGGTCGGTATTGCCAACAAGATACAGGAGTATGGAAAAATCAAGGCTCTGGGAGCGACAAAAAAGCAGATGAAACAACTGATCTTCAGAGAGGGTATGTTTTTGACAATTTCTTCAATACCAGTTGGATTGCTTCTTGGTTTTCTGATTGCAAAATGCGGTTTTAACTGGCTGGTAGAACAGGGAAACCTTGTATCAACCGGAACTGGCTCTATGGGAGTCCAAAATCAGCAGATGCCACTGTTTTCCCTGCCTGTTATGCTTCTATGTATTTTCGTGTCATTTTTTACCGTTGCTTTGGCGCTGCGTAAACCAATGAAAATTGTTTCACGGATTTCACCTATCGAAGCAACACGGTATTTAGAAAATGCAGAAACACACAAAAAAGGAAAACGAAATGGCAGAAAAAATGTCACCGTGTTTTCTATGGCAATGGCAAATGTAACGGGTAATCCAAAAAGAACCATTGGTACCATCCTCACACTGGGGCTTTCCTGCGCATTGTTTGTGATTATCTCTAATTATGTAGGAAATATTGATACGGAGCATGAAGCACGTCTTTCCGTTAATCATGGACAATTTGAACTGCAGCTTGACTATTCTGCTGAGTATGATGAAAGATATCCGGAGAATAATCTGGATACGATTCTGACGGATGATCCATTGAATGATTCGCTGATTGAAGAAATCAAAAGCATTCCGGGAGTAACAGATGTCATGACGAGAGAGATTGTCTCTGTAAATCTGAACGGAACAAGATTTCCGGCTGATATTGTGAGTAAAAATGATTTTGATTTTATGCGCCAAGAAGGGGATATTGGCTCTATGGACTATGATCAGGCGGTAAAGAATGGTGATATTTTCTTTGGTTGGTCGACGTGGATGGAACAAGATGGATATGCTCCGGGTGAATCAATTGCATTTGACTTTGAGAATGGAAGTGGAACCTATACCTATCAGGGAAAGATTGAGGGATCCTTTGTAAGTGCGGATACTTATCTTGTCATTCCGGAAGGTGTATACCGTTCCATGAATCCGAGAGGAACAGCCTATGGCTATCTGTGGGTGGACTGTGATAAAAAAGATGTGGCATCTGTGGAACAGAGTCTGAATACTTTGATTTCTAATACTTCACATATAAAAATGGATACCTATCATGCACAGTTACAATCTGCAGAATTCACAGCTCGCATGATGAAGCTTGGCTGTTATCTGTTTATGGCGGTTGTAGGACTCATCGGTTTTATGAATATGGCAAACACCATAATCATGAATATTACGACAAAAAAGCAGGAATATGGTGTATTACAGGCTGTGGGTATGACAAATAAACAATTAAATTTATGTCTGCAGTTACAGGGAATGATGTTTACGGTTGGTACCATATGCGTAGCTTTGATCATTGGTCTGCCGCTCGGCTATGCACTTTTTTCCTATGCAAAACATAATGGAATATTTGGAATGAATATCTATCATGTTCCAATCGTACCAATTTTTATTATGATTTTTTTAGTCGGTCTGTTGCAGATTGTACTTTCCTGCGTTTTAAGCAGTAATCTGAAAAAGGAAACGCTGGTTGAGAGAATAAGGTATCAGGGATAGCAAGTAACCAAGATATAATCTTGCATATTCTTTTTCTGTTTACCCGACCAAAGAGGATGTTCAGACATACGAAGAGACTATTATGTTGGAAGAATAGAGTTACGAACTTCCAGTTCGTAGAATTCAAAATTTAATATGAAATGTGAGATAGAGCGTATGGAAATAAACTATACGTTCTATTTATTTGCCTTTTTGAAAAAAGCGATTAAAAAACTATTGACATTTTATTACTGAGTCAACAAATTAATATTTTCAGAATGAAATCGGAGTCTCCTTCATAATATTTGTAGAGATGAAGATGAAAGGTGAAAAGTATATGCATTATCAAAATTACACTTATCGGACAGGAAGTTATCGAAAACAACATAAAAGATATACTGCGAATCGAAAAAGACAGGAGGAATATGAATCTCTCCCGTCTTTTTTGTTTTTTCGGCTGCGTTTGCTTATTTGTATTATGTTGTTTTTGGCATTTGTTACTGCAGATAAATATGTTTTGACAAAAGAGGATACAGCACCAGTGTTTCAGAAGATAGAGAAGAATCAGTCCTATAAGGATCTAATAAAAAAATACAAGTTAATTGGTGAATAGAAGATTCTTATATACAAAGAAAGAGCGCTCATGATAAGATATTTTTAAAATATAAGGGAGATTACATACATGTTGATATATTTAATGGCATTAGATACCGAGGATGAGAGGATAAAGTTTGTTAGGCTTTATGATGAGTACAGAAATCGGATGCATTATACTGCCAGTATTCTTTTAAAAAGTGAGATAGAGGCGGAAGATATAGTTCATGATACTTTTCTTACGCTGACAGATTATCTGGACCGGATCGATGAAAAAGATTCAGTTGGAACATGGAATTATATTGTTACTATCTTAAAAAATAAGTGCTATAACTTTTTGAAACGCAATAAGAGAATAGAATTGACGGAAGACGAAGAAGTTTTTGAACAGCCTGTTGAAATGTATAATTTATTAGAAAACCAGTTATTAAAAGAAGAGGCGGAAGAATTTTTAAATACTCTGATTAAGGGATTAAAATATCCTTACCGGGAAGTTATTTATCTTCAATATCATAATAAGTTAAATAGCCGCCAGATTGCAGAACTTCTTAGGACTAGTCCTGCGAATGTAAGAAAAATTTCAAGTCGGGCGAGAGAACAGCTGAAAAAAGGGATGCAAAAGAAAGGATATACTTGTGAATATGGATTTTGAAAAATTATTGGAGCAGGAAGCGAGGAAGGCTGCCAGACAGGATTATGAAGAGGTAACAGAAAAAACAAAAGATTATTCTTACAAATATTCCAAAGCGTTTATCCAGAAAATGAATGCGATGATTCATGAGGAAAAAAGAAAGGCAAAAAAGAAAAGACGATGGCATATTTTGCTGGTGGCAGCGATTATTTTAATATTGAATGCAGGAATTGTTTTAGCAAACGATGATTTGAGAGAAAAAGTAGGAGAGCTTATCATTCAGTTTTTTGATGATAATGTTCACATACGCAGTTCTAAAGAAATAGCAGATTCAGAAGAAACATTTCGGCAGATGCATCTTGGCTATGTACCGGAAGGGTATCATATACTATATGAGACAGAGAATCCTACGACTATGTATGATGTTTATTATGAAGGCGCAAATGATAATTATATTACTTTTATGCAAGGTTTTAAAGAAAATGTAGATGTACATATTACTTATGATGGAACTGGAAGAAAAAAGGTTCAGGTAAATGGTAAAGAGCTGTATATGATTAAAGATGGGAATATAACTTCTTATTATTACGAGGATGGAGAATATCTTATTACTTTGTCTGGTACAGAAAAAGAGTCAGAATTAATAAAAATGCTAAAAAGTTTGAAATAAAGTGTCACACTTTCCTTACTTTAATTGTGTCTTATATAGAGGAAAGAAATTTTGCAGGAAAAGCAAGGGATATGGTAATTGAAATAAGATACATACTGCTATAAAAGATACCAGGTATCTAATGAAAATGTATATAAATAAAAATTAAAGTGAGGAACAAATGAAATTTGAAATAATATATTCCAGAAAAATACGAGATGCAGTAGCCGTTTTTACAATATTTATGTTTATATGTCAGTATGGCTTGACCAGAGAAGATGTGGCAGAGAATTTTTCAAGAACTGCACCAACCTGGGGATGGTTTGCCTTGGATAAGCCAGACTGGGAGTTTTGGAATGAGGAATTAAAAGAGACACGAGTATGGAATGAAGAAGATTTCCGAACTTATAAACGGGAAGTTTTTAAAAAAGATATTATACAATCTGTCTATTTTTTACCTGTGCTATGGGTATTAAAATTTGTAGATAATTATTACATTCCTGTCATATTGATGGGAATAACAGTGTTCATTTATTGCAGCTCATATGCGGATAAATGGGCAAGTAGAATAAAGAATTTGACAAAAGAATATCAGAGAGCGGCATTACGTCAATTGATAGATGAGAAACAGAAAGTTTATATCAAAACGGAAAGTATTGAGGGGTAAAAATGCTTAAGAAAATCATTAAGAAAAGAGCGTATGAGGGTAATAAAATAGAAGATAACTTATTATTTGTTACTTTGCAAACGCAAATTGTAGGATTAGATATGAATAACGGATATGAACAGATATTTTTATCAGATAAATTATCGAATATGTGTAATTTTTATTATGATAAAGACACGAAACAATTACTTGTCTATAATACATCGGGACATGCCTATTTGTACCAGATGCCAGAAGGAAAGCGTTTGTCACAAAAACTTTATTTGCGGGCAATGGATTTGCAACCAGATAGTATTGCACATAAAGGAAATTATTATTGGTATCCGGATACGAATTTTTGTCTACGCCGTCTTGACATAAAAGATGGAAGCACAAAGCAGATATTAAAAGATAAGGAACGAAGAGTTGTAAATGTGATACAAGTAGAAGATAGATTATATGTTTTTACAGATATGAAAAGGGGAATAGAAGGTTATGTAAAAATACTTTGCTATCATATTGATGAAAATGGAGATTTAAAATATGAGTTTGAATGGGGAGAGAGACCGTATATTTTTATGGGTTTTGTAAGAAGAGATTTTGATGGAAAAACAGTAATAGTAGGAGCAGATACAAACACAAAATATGTAGGCGATTATTATGTAGCTTTTGAACCGGAAAATAAACGATTTGTGCCAATATATCCTATTACAGATGAGGCATGGGAATTGTATGGACATACAATGCTAGAGGGAAATAAAATCCTTGCTGCTAATCCCAAATATGTGAAAGTAATAGATATTCCATCAAGAAAAGTTTTGGCAAAATATGAACCAGAAGAGACGATATATAGTGCGACCTTCCTAACAGAAAATAAAGGAGCTATTTTTACGGATAAGGGAGTATATGAATTTGCATTCTAAAGAAAGGATAATTCATGACTGACGAAGAAAAGCTGACATTAATACAAAAATATGAAGAGTTACCAGCGGAAGAATTTAAAGAGGAGTGTTTTGAAGATTTAAAAAAGTTCGCCTTTGATAAAGATGATACAGTCAAAACTTTTACTGCCAGTGTACTTTCACGTTTTGTAAATACAGCAAAACAGAAGGAAGCCATCGAGATTTTATTGCAATTATGTCATGAAGAAAATGAGCTGGTAAGAACAGAAGCTTATGATGCTATAGGTTGCTATTGTGAAAAAAGCGTGGTAAAAAGTCTTGAAAAAGCTGTTTTATCGGAAAAAGATGGGTTGGCAAGAAGTTATGCAATTGATTCGTGGATTTATGTACAACAGCACTTGTGTACAAACGAGACAGAAGTTATTGGATATTTGAATGCTATATTAGAAAAGGAACGAGATGATAATTGTATCTTGAATTGTCTGTATGGGAAATATTCTTTCGGAGAGAGAGCTGTTTTGGATGAAATCCTTAATTATATCAAGAATACAGATTATCATATACGGTGTAGTGTTTTGTCTATCATTCAATTGATTTTGGAAGACGAAAACTGCACAGAAGAATGGAAAAGAAAAATAAAAACTACACTTACAGAACTTTTAAAAAGGGAAAAAGCAAATGCAGTGAAAGATCAGGCAGAAGAAATAATGAGGTGGCTATAATGTGGCATATATGGACCATAGATGACTGGGAGAAAAATATTGATTTGACCAGAGAAGGGCATCGGACAGGGCTCCGGTTACGATTTGATAAAGATATTGACAGCGAAGTTCGCAGAGCATGCAAAGAATTTGCCGTCTTTTTGCGAAGAGAATATTTTTTTCCAATCCGGGTAGTGGTTTATATAAAAAATGTCAAGAAGCTTATCGCGATGGATGGAGATAAGGTGTATGGGACATTTTGGAGTATGTATGATGACTATAATATTGAACCACATATTCGTGTAGCAGCAGGAGAGTACATGGACTTGTGCCATAAATGGGGAAAAGATAGTGCGTTAACAGCGATACTATCTACGATAGCACATGAACTTACTCATTATTTTCAGTGGATTAATGCATTAAAACTGACACCGATTGGACAAGAGAGGCAGGCAACAAATTATGCACGATATATACTAGATGAATATGCGGAAACGAGAGAACATCCATAGGGGGAAGAAGTAGATGATGAACGACAATATTTCAATAGAGAAACTATGGTATGATGAAGACTTCTATGAAGTACAGATTATAATGAGTACGAAGCAAATTCATTGTAAGATAAATACATATATTGTTGATGAAGAAATTAATGCTCTTTCACAAAAAATATTAGATTATGTGAAAAACGATACAGGATTTTACTGGGAGATAGGAGAAGAAGATTCGGATAGTTGTCCTAAAATTATCATAGAATCATTTATAAAAGATATATCAGGACATATTGTGTTAAACGCATCATGTCAGTTACAATCAATTGAAGAAAATGCGAAATGTAATTATAATTGCAAATTTCCGATAAAAACAGAAATGGGTTTGCTTTATAATTTTGCTAAGCAGCTACCGAAGCTTAATGAACAAGAAGTAGGAATATGCGTTCACCTTTGGGAATAATATTCTGCGACATCTACAGTAACAATATTTACAAAAGCTTCATTTGAAGTTACTTCCAGTTCATCCATAATCTTTTGTATATCAATATCTTGAAGACCAGATGCCGGTGGAACATTTTCACCTTCCAGATTAGAAGAATATAAATATCCGGCCAGACAATCAACTGCCATAGAAAAAGCATCTTCGAGATCATCGCCACAGGTAGCGGTATTTAAATCAGGAAAAATAACAGAGTAACCAGTATCCTCTTTAATAAAACAAGCTGGATAAGCAGATAACATAATTAACACCTCCGTCATAATGCAGGGAGTTACGAGAAAGTAACTCCAGACTGCTCTGATATACTTTGTAGAAAATATAACTGGGAAAAACTAAAAGATTAAACAATTAAATCATAACATAGAAATATATAAAATCAATAAAATATTCTGATTAGAATTTTAAGAGAGAGAATTCTGTACATTCTCACTATATTTCTCAAAACTTTTTTCTATTTTTTCCAGCTTGCGGGCATGTTCTTTTAATTCTTTTACGAGTTTTTCTCTATCCTGCCGTTCTTTTTTATAGTTGATACGATGTTCCATGCTCGCCCAGAAATCCATTGACATTGTTCGGAACTGAATTTCTACAGGGAAATATTCCATACCATCAAGACAATAAACAGGAATGCCGAGAATGATGTGGTAACTACGATATCCATTAGGATAGTATCAGTTAGTGCTATAAAAATATTATGGCATCATCTTCACTACAAATGAGTTTTTAAAAGCATTTCTGTTCAATATTATTTTATGATTATTTTCAAATATTTTATATATCTCATCATAGTGCCTGCGGTCACATTCCTAATGGATAGTGTAAGTTAGTACTATAAAAAATAAAGTTATGAAAAGCCGGGAAATCCCCGGCTTTTCGTATATTTATAGAAAAATAATGTTAATATTTTTATGATGATCTACTTGAATTTCTTTGATGATAGACCGCCAGACACGCCGCTTTTCAGGAGCGGTAAAAGAAGAGTAGATATTTTCAAAATCTAATTTTAAAAATTCCTCAAGAGAAGAAAGGTCTTTTACTGGTTTTTGTTCTTCTTTTTGAAGCTCTTCAATCTGATGCTCAAAATCTGCCTTATCTGTTCGGAACTCTTCAAGTGTGATTAGTTCGTTCAAATAAAGTTCCTTTAGCTTTGACAATTTAGTTTGTAGTTTATGGATTCTGGCTTTATTCTGGACGACTGGAGCAGTCTCCAATTTGTAATCACAAATATATTGCTCTAATTCTGGCCGGACTCTTTTTAGTAGTTCTTTTTCTATGCTGCTTTCAAAAAAGACTTTATTATTTACACAGCGATGCAGGCGGTTAGCGTGACAGCGGTAGACAGAATAAAAATGATCTACTTCTTCACCAGATTTACGAACATAATGATTATGATTTGATGCAGCACTCATTACATAGCCGCAATCAACACAGCGGATCAGGCCGCTAAAGATATAATCATGTCTGTTTTTGCAGGTCTTAATGTTTAATTTAAGAAGACGCTGCACATCATAAAAAAGATCTTTCTCAATGATTGGCTCACAATAATTTTCATTATCACGAAAAATTCCGATGTACTTTTTGTTCTGTAGCATACGCTTTAAGCTGCTACGGCTACGAACAATACCAAAAGCATCCTGCATATATCGCAAGGTTTCGCCCATACTCCCATGTGCCTGATAGTGTTTGAAAATCGAAACAACGACAGGAGCATCTTTGTCCGGAACAAGATGCTTATCAACGATAGAATAACCAATAGGAGTTCTACCGGAAATAGCTTCACTATGGGATACTTTGTCTTTAAATACACCCTTGATTCGCTCAGAAGCGTTTTGCGCTTCCAGTTCTGCAAAAGCCATAGAAGTATTGACGAACGTTCGCCCTTGTGCGGTACTGGTATCAAAGAAAGGCTGCCGGATTGCAGTCCAGGAAACATTGTGCTTATCAAGGACTTCCTGTGTGTTTAGATAGTGCCGGAGACTTCGGAACCAGCGGTCAAGCCTGGTAAAGATAATTAGATCAATGAGATTAGCACGAACATCCGAAAGGAGTTTCTGGAAGTCCTCTCGTTTTGTTTTCTGGCCGGAGATACCTCCGTCAATGTATTCACCAGCCAGGATCATATTTTCATGTGCTTTAATATAGGTCTCACATGAATTGAGCTGATCGCGGATAGAATCCCCGTCTTCTGCCTGCTGTTCAGTGGACACACGGACATAAATTGCGACCCTTAAGATAGTTTTATCATTATTTAGTTTTCTTTTCATTTCTTTTTCTCCCTAAATGGGTATAAAAAATACACCCCTCATAGTTTCAAAAAGAAAAGAAGTGTGATATAATCTAAATGCGACTTTGGATTATATCGTTCTTTTCATTTCGGAATGAGCAAATAGTCTAATGGAATTCCGTCCGGTGCCAGCCGGGCGGTTTTTCAGTTTATTAGTTCAATCCCATTTTTTGCATAAGTGCTTCCTGGAGAACCTGCGAAAAATTAATATTCTGCTTCATAGCAGCATCATTAAGCCAGGAAGGAATAGTAAGATTCTTACGGACGGACTTTGTAAAGTGTGCTTTTGCGTATTCTTCAACATCTACAGTAACGATATTTACAAAAGCTTCATCCGAAGTCACTTCCAGTTCATCCATAACTTTTTGTATATCAATATCTTGAAGACTGGATGCTGGAGGAACACTTACTCCTTCCAAATTAGCAGAATATAAATATCCGGCCAGGCAATCAACCGCCATAGAAAGAGCATCTTCCAGGTTATCGCCGCAGGTAGCGGTATTTAGATCAGGAAAGATAACGGAGTATGCGGTATCCTCCTTGATAAAACAAGCTGGATAAGCAGATAACATAATAATACCTCCTTATGATTGGTGAGCAGGTGGGGCTATTTAAGCCCCGCCTGTTTTAAAATGGAGTTTTCGGTTCCCTTCGGTAAGTCCTTACAATGAAAAGGGATTGTAACCTTACCGGGTTTTGATGGATGTATGTAGTGCCGATGGGAACCAGCCTGCGACAGGAACACCCAGCCATCAGCAAGGATGGTTTTCTCCATTTCTCTTGGTTTCTTTGGCATAAGCCTTTACCTCCTTGCAATATTATAATAACATATAATACGCATAAAGTCAATACGCATAAGAAAAAAGAACATAAAAATAACACCCTTCACAATTCCCAAAAGGAAAGAAGTGTGTTATAATCGAAATGCGACTTTTGATTATGTTGCTTCTTTCAAATTTGGAAGTTTGCAAATAATCTGATGAATTCCGTCCGGCATTAGCCGGGCGGTTTTCTTTTTATTGAAAATTACTGAATATCAATATGTTCAACGATAGCGGCCGGAATAGTGATATTTCCACCCATAGTAGATTGATATGTAACCAGGCCGATAGATGTTCCGTAGAAACGAATCTCATCATCCTCTAGAACGCGAGATTTAAGAATAGAGGAATCATATCCGACTAACATAACTTTATCGTAATCATCGCTAGTAGCAATTCGCAACTGTGTCTGTTTACTGCTGGAGTCTTCCATTACCTGTAAAACCTTACCTGCAAATGTAATGTCCTTACCCATGTAATCGTCAGGAGTGCGGGCGAGCTGATCATAAGTGATTTCTGGATTCCAATTCTCTTTCTTGTAAGATTTTTTCTTTTCTTTCTTTTTCGCCTTTGTGGTTTTCTTCTTTGCTTTTGTAGTTGCCTCTGTGGTAGCGGCCTCTGTGGTAGCTTCCGTAGTTGCCTCTGTGGTAGCGGCTTCTGTAGTTGCCTCCGTAGCTGCAGCCTCTGTGGTAGTTTCTGCGGTTGTAGCGGAAGAGCCTGTACTGGAACTTTCGTCACTGTCTCCGAATATTGCCACACAACTTCCGAGCAATACAACAAAGATTAATAGAGTGATTAAACAACCTTTCTTTTTCCCCTTCTTTTCGTTCATTTTTTATAATCCTCCTTTGAATAAAAAATAATATAAATATTTTATCATATCTAAAAAAATCTTTCTATAAAAAATATTTTTATTCAAGTGTATTATTTTGCTTTTCGCAGTAGAAAACCAAATTTTACAATTCTCTCCGGAAAGGAGGAATGTAAGATGAAAGTTTTACTATGGGAAATGCGTACAAAGAAAAATTGTACATTGATGCAGTTGGCGAAAAAAACCGGAATCGGAAAGAGTACGCTAAACAACATCGAAAACGGGAAAACGTCCCCTACATTGTTCCAGTTAGAGACGATTGCAATCGCTCTTGACTGCCACATATCAGACCTGTATGAGTCAGACTATAAATAAATAGCATACCACAAAAGGGGGCGTATTTGTTTCGTCTGCACAACATTTCCATAATTGTGGAAATCGTCCGTGATAATTCCATGATTGTGGAAATGTATGCTATAATACAGACATCACAGGGATGAAGGGGGCATACATATGAAAGAAGTCGTCGATTACAAAAAACTCATTATTGAACTCGTAGAGAAAATGAAGAGTAGCAAGAATCTGAAACGAATGTACAGACTTGCAACCCTGCTTTACACCCGTGAGGCTGACAGTTAAATGCTGTCAGCTTTTTTTATTCCTCTTTTTTATCATTTCGCAAATCGTAAAAATACTTCACCAGGCGGCTAACGGCTTCAATATCTTCATCGGAAGCATACAGCAAAGTTTTAATCATATTTCTACGGTCCTCATTTTCATCGACTAAAATAGCATCAACTCTTGCAAGAAAATCCTCATCAGAATCTACAAACATTTCTCCAGATCCGGTAGTCAACCATCCATAGTCTACATTGAATTCTCGGCAAATAGATTTTGTCATTAGTTCGGTAAGATTACGTTCCCCTTTTTCTATTTTTGAAATAGCGGTTTTAGTTACACCTAATCTTGCACCAAACTTTTCGAGAGTTAATCCTAAATTTTTTCGCAAGTTTTTAACTCGTTCTCCTTGTGTCATTGGTTTGCTCACCCCCTTTCTGTTAATAGTAGCCTATCATGAAAAATAAAAAAAAGCAATAAAAAAGTAGACAATGCCAACAAAAAGTTATTGACAAGGCAGACTTAGTCTACTATAATGTAGACATAGCCAACAAATAAGATGCAAGAAAGGAGAAACAAGAATGACGAAAAAAGAAAAGAAAGACAAAATTTTAACCACAGCAGAAATGTACAAAGAACTGGATGAGAAAGACAAAATCTTTATCAATGGCTATCTTACAGGCAAACGAGAAGAACGTGCCAAGTGGGAACGTAAGCCAGCATAGGGAGGGGGAGATGGATTCAGCAACAAAAAAAATAGGAGAATACATAAAACAAAAAGGATTTAATCTATCAGAGATTTCAAGAAAAACAGGGATTACATACATGTCTTTATACAATAGTTTCTTAAATGAAAAACGAGAAAGAGATTTGAAGGTGGATGAATTTTTGCTGCTATGCAAATTTTTAGAACTTGATTCAATGACATTTTGTCCTGATGAGCAGAAGGAGAAAGGATAGATGGGATTTAAGGATATTAGCTTTTACGTAACGATTGTAATAGTGATTGGAAACGCGATAGAGATATTGTACAAGCTTACAAAAATAAAGGGAGAAGAACCTCTCCACAAAATTTATAGAGAGATTCTTCTGCAAAAACTGATGTTATGGTTTGTACTTATACCGATATTACTTGGTAAGATTAATATTTTTCTTTGGAGATAGAGCGTTCAATCTTTGAAAACCTACCATCAATACGTTCAAGAAACTTGGTTTGCTTATGGGAGTTTTCTAACATTTGATGTTGATATTGGGCGTTGGCTTTATCAGAAATATAATCATGTCTGGCTGTGTAGATGAAGCCTGCGATAGTAATTAGAGCAACAATTATTTCGAGATATTTCCTAAAAGCCGAAATGCTTATAGTTTTTGATTTTTGAGATGGAGCGTCCTCTATAAAAATGTCATTTTCTTTCAAAACCGCAGTTATATTGTTTGCAAGATTTTCTGGAACATCAACGGTACTTATATGTATATTTGCACTATTTATATCGGCTATTACACCCGAAGGAAATGCAGACTCGTCCACATTGAAATCATTGATTGTTTGGACTAATCCCTGAACCTTGCGAAATTCCAGAATGGAAGGAAAATCAGACTTAGCAATTATAGGCTGTGTTGTATGAAAAATTGCTTTGCTTTCAGCCATAGATTTCTTTAATTGAGATGAAAGCTCCTTAGTTTCAGCCATAGCTTCTTGAACTTGGGATGTAATTTCATTGCTATAGGATGGTAAAAGAATTTTATTGTTCATAGTGCCCCTCTCTTATCATAATGTAAAAAAATTTTAACACAATGAGAAGAAAAAAACAATCATACATTAGCGCAGGAAGGAGGGAAGAAAGATGCAGACAATATTAATAAGTATTTTAACAGCCGCAATTACAACGAAAATAATAGCTACCTATTATTTTAAAAAAATAGATAGATATGTAGAAAAAATGTGCGAAATGACTCTAAAAAGCAATGAGAAAACAGTAGCTATTATTTTACACAAACTTCAAGAAAACTTTGAACTAGAGGACTGACGATTGAAAAGGAGAGAAAATTGCAGAAAAAAGACATATTACTGATATTAGTTTCACTTATCTTGTGTAGCGTATTCAAAGCAACAGGAAAAATAATTGGAGACTTTGAGTATTCACAAACCTTTATGCTTCTTTATCTGTGTCTTGAAAACGTTTTAGAAAAAAGGAGTGAGAACGATAATAAAAAGAAAACAAATAGAGGCGGAGGAAGTTTTAGCTTTGATCGAAAAGGTGATCGAAGCACAACACAAAGGAAATGCGGTCGCCTTTAGCTTTAGTAACTATGGAATGAGTGTATTCGCTGCAAGAAAAGAGGAGATACAAAACAAGAAGCGGCCATGGGGGAAAACGTTCCACTTGTCTTTACGTTTTGATAAAGACAGGAAGAAATATGATAGATGCATGGAATATCTTGAAGAATTAATCAAAGAGGAGGAAGAAATCAATGTTTAAATCAGGAAAAGTATTACATCAACTTATGAATATGAATAAGGAGTTAGAAGAGACAAGAAAAGAAGTTCATGCTATTGCAGATAACTTAGGCTGCCATGAAACATTCCCCAATAATTATGATGTGAGATTAGTTAAGAAGAAATGCAACGGCAAGACAGTAAAGGTAAAAGTAGGCTTTTCACTTTCTAATGATGCGTGGGAGGAACTGGAGGAAAGCGAGGAATGGAATAAGGTACTTAAGTTCTTACAGGAGAAGGTAGTGTAAAGTAGCCTATGAAAAAATGGAGCTGAAAAAAAGGCTCCATCGGAACCTTGAAAATTGCAGATATGTTAGCTTTCGGCAGCGTACGCCACCCTTGACGGCACACCAAAACA